>NZ_JCARSY010000079.1:0-3005 GCF_059641415.1 Vibrio rubrogenes | reverse complement strand
CATCCCTGCGCGAATCGGATATCAAATCCGTAACGCCTTCCGGAATGCGCTTTGCTGATTTTCTTGAGCAGCTACGCAGCGGTCATCAAGTCTTACTCACTGATACGCCATCTATCCCCTTATTGATTCGGGAGCGGGATGAATGGGGCAATCAATATTGGCGGGTCAATCCCGAGGTTGAGCCTCAGCTCGACTGGCTGGCATACAAGGCCTATACCGCACGGGCTGAGTTGGTCAATCATGGTATTGGCTCATCTTACGTTGGCAGTGTCAACGCCTCGGTGTATACCGAGCCTTATGTTGAACATGAACCTGTGAAGCTAACTTTACAAGAGCGGCTAGTAAGGCAGCGTCAGGAGCGGTTACGGGAATTAGAAAACATACAACTGCCCCCGTCATCATGGCAAGACACATTTAGCAAGCCTGCGCCTAAATCGCAGCAAGTGTTTGCCAAATCATCACTTGTCCCTTGTGGCTCCTGTGATATTGGTACAGAGCAAGAATCACTGACTGATATAGGTCAGATTGCTGCTTATGGCGCTGTAGCAATGAATAACACAACAGCACTTACCGGAGAAGCGACATTTGTTGAAGCGAGTGGCTCGGCACTTAAATCCTTGAGTGGATTTGCGCTGCGGGCTGCGAAAGTCGGTCTCTCACCAGCGACAGCCGCACTTGCACTGTTTATGCCGACGAAGGTAGCAGACAGCACCCTATATCATGCGAAAGACTTGCGTCATATGGCGGTTGCCAATACCAATATTCGTTTAGGTTTTAACCAGTCCGGGCAGATTTACGGCTATCACGTCAAAGGGGCGGAAATTCCGGTTCGCCATGTCAAACAAGTGGGAGAGAAACTTGTGGTTGCGCTGGAAAGCGACCACACCCTTGAGTGGGTGCCAATGCATCCAGAAGACAAAGACAGTCATTTCACCACGTCGCCAATCCCAGCGTTGGACAGTTACCATATTTGGGTACACCCAGAGCGTGGTGAGGCAGAATTAAAAGGGACAAATGAGCCATACACCACCCCGACTCATCAGACCAATTCAAAGGATTATATTCTCACCTTCCCGGCTGAAAGCGGTATTCCACCACTGTATGTAGTGTATAGTGTGGATGAGGCAAAGAAAAAATCAGCTTTTACAGGTAGATACAAAGGAGAAGAGATTACTCTTAAAGATGTTGAACTGAAGAACATCAATTATATTAAACGTGATAGGGGTGAGTATGAAACCTTGAGAAGTCAGTTTAATTCTTCTGTACGAAAGGATTTTCTTAAGAGTTTGACCAATGATCCTGTGTCCCTGAAAAAGTTAAAAGAGCATGGTGTAAAAGATAGTGAAATTGCTAAATTATCCCAAGGCAAAGTCCTCCGAGGGTATCAGGTTCACCATAAAATTCCATTAGATGATGGTGGAACGAATGACTTTGATAATTTAGTTTTGATACGCAACTCACCAGAGCACTCTGTATTTACAACCTATCAGAAACAAAAGACTACATCTTTATCCGTTGGAGAGAGCCACATAGTGCAATGGCCTTCTCCAAATGGAAAAGTTTATCCGACAAAGGAGTGAAGTTCAGACATGTCTATTAGCGATATTTTAAGCCTATTGAATAGTGAAAACCAATTGGAAAAAAATGAGTATGGTGAAGGTTTTTTACTTAATGCTGCGGAAGATACGGAAATTGAAAACTTAAAAAAAATCGTATTGGCTCAATTTGGCATTGATGTTTCTAGTGAATATTTAGAAATCCTGAAATTATCAAATGGTTTTTCAGTCAATGGTTTTAATCTATATGGTAGTAAACCCTACGATGAAGATTTTTTCATCGATGGTATTGTAGATATAAATAAAGAATTTTGGACAGAAGACAGTTTAAGGCAGTATTTCACCTATGGTGATGAATCATCTACCCGGTTGGTTTACAACATGGACTCTAATCTATACGAGGCTGTTGATAATGTCACATGGGAAAAATTAGATAGTTTTCATGATCTTAGTGACTTGTTAAACTATGTGTTTGAGAATAATAATATCTTCGACTCGTGAAGCTTAAGCTTTTTCTCATCATGTGGCTCCATTTACTTTGGTTTTGGAGTCTGTTTTTCTTCATCATTTTAGTGATTCCAAAGGCAATGAATATAGAATACTCACGTATAGTTCTCTGACTACTTTCGTTTGACCTCTTTCCTTCGCAGAATGAATCTATTCCGGTACGGGTAAAATCTAGTAGTGAACTATTCGATGAACGTAACTTTTTGTAAGGGCAGAAATTTCTGGCCTTTTTTCATATCTGAGAGATAGTTTTGACAGTGTGTTATAGCAGGGATGTATCAATGATTTTGCTACAAATGATTTTGCTACATATATGCCAGAAATAAAAAAGACTTAAGGCTAGATTAGCACTTAAGTCTTTGATAAATATGGCCTTCCGTAATCTGAATTTGAATTTTAATTTGTTGTTTTATAAGTATTTTTTATAGTTCAATTTTGGTTGTTGTTACTTCTGGTGTTACTAAAAGTAAAAGTTACTTTTTGGCATTTTATTGTGATATTTATCCTTTGAGTATTATTTCTCATTTAGTGTGGGATAGTTGACTGAATTCTATTTAGTAATGACTGACTAATTCAATAATCTTAGGATCCATATCATCAAGTAAGTTAACAAGCTCTCGGACTGATTTTCCCTTTTCTGTTTTAGCATCAGGATCTGCACCAAAATCAAGCAATAGTTTGACAACATCATATACAAATGGTTTTCCTCGAAATGCCATTCGAAGAGCGTTTATGCTATCTATGCCTCTGTGCTCAATCAATTTATCAGCACCGTTTTCCAACAAGAGCCGGATCCCCTCGACGTTGCGTTGACGAACGGCATAAATCATTGGCGTATAGCCATAGCTATCAATTGCGTTGACATCCAGCCCTTGGTCAATGAGGTATTGGACAGACTCAATCGGAGGACTTTCCTCTGGGTCTGTAGACGTTGACATCAGG
>NZ_JCARSY010000078.1:0-3446 GCF_059641415.1 Vibrio rubrogenes | reverse complement strand
CACAGGCAACTGTGTATTCAAATTGAGTCCGGCAAAACCAAGTCACACACTCATGTATAAAATATTGTGTGACACCTAATTAGTTGATGATATCAACCCTTAGGTTTTTGCGCTGAGGATTTTTGCCTGAGACAAGGCAGCAAGAAGGATGTCGCAGGGCGCTATCGTCTGATAGCAACCAAGCAGCCTTCGATGCTAACGCGGTATTCAGGGAAAAAGACCAAGCAAAAAAGACTTCTTCGGGTTGTATGGTTAAGTGATTAAGCGTACACGGTGGATGCCTTGGCAGTCAGAGGCGATGAAGGACGTACTAACTTGCGATAAGCGTAGATGAGGCAGTAAGAGCCACTTGAGTCTGCGATTTCCGAATGGGGAAACCCAACTGCAGCAGCAGTTATCATTAACTGAATACATAGGTTAATGAGGCGAACCGGGAGAACTGAAACATCTAAGTACCCCGAGGAAAAGAAATCAACCGAGATTCCGAAAGTAGCGGCGAGCGAAATCGGACTAGCCCTTAAGCTTTGATAGCGTTAGGTGAAGTGTCTGGAAAGGCACGCAATAAAGGGTGATAGCCCCGTAACCGAAGGCGTTGTTTGAGTGAAAACGAGTAAGGCGGGACACGTGATATCCTGTCTGAAGATGGGGGGACCATCCTCCAAGGCTAAATACTCCTGACTGACCGATAGTGAACCAGTACCGTGAGGGAAAGGCGAAAAGAACCCCTGTGAGGGGAGTGAAATAGAACCTGAAACCGTGTACGTACAAGCAGTAGGAGCCCCATCACTAAGCTATTGTGCTTAAGTGACAGCAATGACTTTTGTTTGATTTGGGTTAACAACGCGCAGCGTTGGTCAACCGACAAAATCAAGCCGAGGTGGCTTAGTGATGGGGTGACTGCGTACCTTTTGTATAATGGGTCAGCGACTTATATTCAGTGGCAAGGTTAACCGATTAGGGGAGCCGTAGCGAAAGCGAGTGTTAACTGCGCGCCCAGTCTCTGGATATAGACCCGAAACCGAGTGATCTAGCCATGGGCAGGTTGAAGGTTGAGTAACATCAACTGGAGGACCGAACCGACTAATGTTGAAAAATTAGCGGATGACTTGTGGCTAGGGGTGAAAGGCCAATCAAACTCGGAGATAGCTGGTTCTCCCCGAAAGCTATTTAGGTAGCGCCTCGGACGAATACTACTGGGGGTAGAGCACTGTTAAGGCTAGGGGGTCATCCCGACTTACCAACCCTTTGCAAACTCCGAATACCAGTAAGTACTATCCGGGAGACACACGGCGGGTGCTAACGTCCGTCGTGGAGAGGGAAACAACCCAGACCGCCAGCTAAGGTCCCAAATTACAGCTAAGTGGGAAACGATGTGGGAAGGCTCAGACAGCTAGGATGTTGGCTTAGAAGCAGCCATCATTTAAAGAAAGCGTAATAGCTCACTAGTCGAGTCGGCCTGCGCGGAAGATGTAACGGGGCTAAGCTGTAAACCGAAGCTGCGGCAATGCATTTTAATGTATTGGGTAGGGGAGCGTTCTGTAAGCCGTTGAAGGTGGATTGTAAAGTCTGCTGGAGGTATCAGAAGTGCGAATGCTGACATGAGTAACGACAAGGGGGGTGAAAAACCTCCCCGCCGGAAGACCAAGGGTTCCTGTCCAACGTTAATCGGGGCAGGGTGAGTCGACCCCTAAGGCGAGGCCGAAAGGCGTAGTCGATGGGAAACGGGTTAATATTCCCGTACTTGTTGTGAATGCGATGGGGGGACGGAGAAGGCTAGGTGGGCCTGGCGACGGTCGTCCAGGTTCAAGTGCGTAGGCTGTAGAGTTAGGCAAATCCGGCTCTACGATAGGCTGAGACACGATGTCGAGTCACTACGGTGATGAAGTCATTGATGCCATGCTTCCGGGAAAAGCCTCTAAGCTTCAGTTCACAAGAAATCGTACCCCAAACCGACACAGGTGGTCGGGTAGAGAATACCAAGGCGCTTGAGAGAACTCGGGTGAAGGAACTAGGCAAAATGGTACCGTAACTTCGGGAGAAGGTACGCTCTTGCTGGTGAAGTCCCTTGCGGATGGAGCTGATGAGAGTCGCAGATACCAGGTGGCTGCAACTGTTTATTAAAAACACAGCACTGTGCAAAATCGTAAGATGACGTATACGGTGTGACGCCTGCCCGGTGCCGGAAGGTTAATTGATGGGGTTAGCTTAGGCGAAGCTCTTGATCGAAGCCCCGGTAAACGGCGGCCGTAACTATAACGGTCCTAAGGTAGCGAAATTCCTTGTCGGGTAAGTTCCGACCTGCACGAATGGCGTAATGATGGCCACGCTGTCTCCACCCGAGACTCAGTGAAATTGAAATCGCTGTGAAGATGCAGTGTACCCGCGGCTAGACGGAAAGACCCCGTGAACCTTTACTACAGCTTGGCACTGAACATTGAGCCTACATGTGTAGGATAGGTGGGAGGCTTTGAAGCAGTCACGCTAGTGATTGTGGAGCCGACCTTGAAATACCACCCTTGTATGTTTGATGTTCTAACTTGGCCCCGTTATCCGGGGTGAGGACAGTGCCTGGTGGGTAGTTTGACTGGGGCGGTCTCCTCCCAAAGCGTAACGGAGGAGCACGAAGGTGGGCTAATCACGGTTGGACATCGTGAGGTTAGTGCAATGGCATAAGCCCGCTTAACTGCGAGAGTGACGGCTCGAGCAGGTGCGAAAGCAGGTCATAGTGATCCGGTGGTTCTGAATGGAAGGGCCATCGCTCAACGGATAAAAGGTACTCCGGGGATAACAGGCTGATACCGCCCAAGAGTTCATATCGACGGCGGTGTTTGGCACCTCGATGTCGGCTCATCACATCCTGGGGCTGAAGTCGGTCCCAAGGGTATGGCTGTTCGCCATTTAAAGTGGTACGCGAGCTGGGTTTAGAACGTCGTGAGACAGTTCGGTCCCTATCTGCCGTGGGCGTTGGAGAATTGAAAGGGGCTGCTCCTAGTACGAGAGGACCGGAGTGGACGAACCTCTGGTGTTCGGGTTGTGATGCCAATCGCATTGCCCGGTAGCTAAGTTCGGGATCGATAACCGCTGAAAGCATCTAAGCGGGAAGCGAGCCTTGAGATGAGTTCTCCCTGGCAGTTTAACTGTCCTGAAGGGTTGTTCGAGACTAGAACGTTGATAGGCAGGGTGTGTAAGCGCTGTGAGGCGTTGAGCTAACCTGTACTAATTGCCCGTGAGACTTAACCATACAACACCGAAGGGGTTTTGTGGCTCAGTTAGAGACTTGATTGTGTATAGAGAACGAAGACAGCTTTTCGAATTGTAAGCATTTTGCTTGGCGACCATAGCGTTTTGGACCCACCTGATTCCATGCCGAACTCAGTCGTGAAACGAAACAGCGCCGATGGTAGTGTGGGGTCTCCCCATGTGAGAGTAGGACATCGCCAGGCTTT
>NZ_JCARSY010000077.1:0-3784 GCF_059641415.1 Vibrio rubrogenes | reverse complement strand
TCTAGACTTCTCAATTTCAGCGATTGCTCGCGAATTAAATATTTCTCGGAATAGTGTGTACAAGGCACTGAATTCAAAATAATATTTAAAATATTATTATAATATTACTAGTTCCGATTTAACTCCAACATTAGCAAATTCAAATTTTCCACATGGTAACTCCCAAAACATCAACCTCAGTCCTAAACCAGATTTAGTTACATGAGTTCTGCGTGCAATATCATTGTTTCTTTTCCTCGCTTCTTTTCTTGTTGTATCCGTATAAAAAATATTTATAGGATTTTTAGGAGTTTTCAATATAATTTTAGCCATGCACTCCAACAATGTAGAAGAAAACTTACCATCATTTGAACATTGATGACTATTTAATGAATTTATAAAATTATCACCCAAAGAAAATTCTTCATTATATATATATTTCCCATTTGATACTTGTTTACACTTGGCTACTATTGCTTGAGTATAATCTTTTATCGAAATAGATTTATTCCACATAAAATCTGGGTCACATGAAGATATTATTGAATCACAAGAGTCAAATAAAACACATTTAGCATTAAAATCCTCTTCCTCAATGATATCGTTATCTGTTTTATATAATGTAACCTTATCAATCATATGCTCATAATCATGTATCAATAAATTTTCATCAACAAGTGGTTTAATTTCCACACTATTCAAATACATGATATAACAGCAAAGTATAATTTCATTATTTATGATGCTATCAGCTATTGGTGTAGACGATATTTTTTCAGGTCTAAATCCATCATAAGCTTCTGCATCAAAAAAACCGAATCTGTCACTGAAATTTTCTATATTAGAAAGCATTCTAGTAAATAAATTTGCCAAATCCATATAATCAATTAGTTCATTTAATCCATTTGACTCAACATAACGTTTGAAAATTTGACTAGTAGGAAAACATTCTGCGTTCTGTAATACGTCAACCACATCATCAAAAAGCAAAGGAGAAAATATATTGCTATCACTCGATATATATTTAAGCTTATCAAAATTAGAAAGAAAATCATCAAAGTTAATTGCTACATTATATAGGGGATATATTAAAGCATTTGGAGTAATTGCTACAATCATAATTTACTACCTTTTAGTAGTTTTCTTTTTTTATTTGCTGATATTAAAATATTCTCCACTTCTATTTGTGTTTGATCAAAAAAGTCTTTAGGCCAATTTTTTATCGCACCAAATGGCGATATTTCTATATTATCCACTTTTGTTACCCCATCATACTTAGAAGTAAAATTAATAGCTATATAATCTTTTATATTTGTTTCTATTGATTGAGCTATTCGGTAACGTAATCTATTTATCAAATATTCACTATGCGTTTCAATGATTATTTGCCTATCAAAAATAGACATCGCTATAAATAAATCACATAATTTACATTGAATCTTTGGATGTAAATGCAACTCTGGTTGTTCAAAAATCAAGATATCATTTTTATCCGATAATAAACACTGCATTACAATTGGTATTACTTGGCTAACCCCTACACCAACATGGTTTAAATCTTGAACTTCATTGCCATCTTCTACTGAAACCTTTAATTCATAACCAAATTTGCCTTGTGCCGAAGTTTCAACTGATTTTACTATATCCAAATAGTTGAGCCAGTAATGCAAAGCACTTAAAAAACAATCTTTACTACTATTTACTACCAACTCATTTTCATCATTGATAATTGGAAAATCGATAATTTGGTTTCGATTTATATGGAGAATAGCTGCCGAATTTTCACCTTCAACCCCTATATCTCTTACATTTGATATATCAGATAAGGGATATACAGACTTTGGTTTACTTCTAAGAGGACCGATATATTTAACATCATTTGATAAATTCATATTAATAAATGATGATATATAGAAAAATATCTTAGGTAAATATGATTCTTCTTTGTATTCATTATCTATATTTTTCAGATACTCTTCAATTATATCATCACGATTTCGGTTAATGAAATTTATAAGTATCTTTCTTTTTTCTTTACCAACCCCTTTCATAAATGAAGCCCACTTACCTTTTGAAATATCGGCATTTCTTATAGTATCAAACATTTCTTCATTTAAAACTGGAGCATTATCCAATATTAATCTAGCTAAATTTTCTTTAGTAAACCCAGGTCTGGACTCTATACGACCAAAAATATCATCAATATTTGAAGATAAGTCTTTTTCTATTTTTCTTTTTATTTTATCTGAATGTTTTTTAGAAAAATCTATGATTAATCTAATTAAATTCTTATTGATAAAATCATTATCTTCATTATAAAAAAGACTTTGCTGCCGATGAGAGCCTTCGCTAAAATTAGTGATTTTTATATCAGTCATGAAATTCAACAAAGAATAGATATTATCTCTTGTTTCATTATATTGAATTGTTGCTTTAGCTGGTTTTATTCCATCTAAATGAATATCTTTAACCGTTTTATCCTTGATATAATCATCATTCAAAAATGTTGATATATCACTGCTATCTTTTATTTCAAAAACACCACCTTCTTTTGTTGAAATTAATGATATATATATTTTCTCATTATTTTTTGTAAATATATGATATATGATACTTTTAATTGGAGGCGTTATTTTATCTATTTTATCATCGTTAGAATCCAGTCCAAATTCAAATTTAATTATCATTCTAGTTATGTAGCTCGACCTGGTTTCTTTGATATCTAATTCAAATTCTATTAAATCATCACATTTTCCATTTTTAACTATATCATCAAAACCACCTAACTTTGTATATTTCCCATTTAAAAGCATGTTACTGCCAGAAAACTGACTATTAGCTGTTTGCGAAGCCAACAAAATCGCTTGTAAAATAGAACTTTTTCCAGAACTATTCGCTCCACAAAATAGTGTTAATGGTTTAAAACTTAATTTTTCAGAAAAATTTAATGACTTGAAATTTTTTATATTAATACTATTTAACATTTACGACACCATAAATGAGAGGGATACTATGATGAGATTAATGCATTTAGTGGCATAAAACAATGATTATACAATATAAGTGCATGTATATATGCTGAAATTTTCTAATAGATATCTATACTCTCGACTTAGAATCTAGAAGTTCAAGTCATGAAATCTACCCAAAGATGCAGAGCATCACTTTCTCGAACGCCTGTTCCATGCATTAACAAGAGTATTAACTGATCGCGTATCGCTACTCGGGGATCTCTTGCTCTGCCGACACCGTCAATAAAGAATGATTTAAACAAGTGTTCTAGAAATGATATTGCATCGCCATCAACTTTAAGAACGTCTTTCTTTCCTCTTACTTTCCGTACTTGTTTAACGACTTCTGGCAACGGATTGCTTTTGATATGCCCTAAAAAGTTGTATTGGTTGCGCTTAAACCATGCCGCATAGTTCAATCGTTCTTGATGGGATGACGCCTGTTCGAACGGGTTTAAGCTTTGTGTACTGCGCTCTTTAGCCAACCAATCCGTTAGCCCGTTTAACGCTGAAAGTAATTGGTTCACATTTGACGCAGAACGCGGTAGCCAATACAAACTCGACGGATCAGTTCCATCTTTACCAATTGTTCCCAAGGAAAGACGCTGAACAAAAGTTTGAAATAAAAGGCTTGGGCTGGAGAACAAATCCCCGTTGGCTTCCATGTATTCCAATAACAATTGGCACGAGAAAACAACACGATTCATCCAAGGAAGGCTTTTGATATGAGACTGGCTTACGATGTAATCAAGTAATGGTTCAAAGACTCCATGTTCAGTAAGCAGCCCTTATTT
>NZ_JCARSY010000076.1:0-3918 GCF_059641415.1 Vibrio rubrogenes | reverse complement strand
TATCGAAGCCGGGAATGAAATCACCCTCAAAGCCGGTGGCAGCTTCGTTAAAGTTGATCCGTCAGGTGTCTCTCTCAGCGGTGCCGGGGTGAACCTGAACTCCGGTGGTAGTGCCGGGAGTGGCAGTGGGTTTGCGGGTGAGATGGCAGAATTGCCTTTGGCTGAAGGTCACAGAACAAATCAGGGGTTTTACGATGAGTAGTATTGCACTAAAAGAAATATTGACGAATAAAGAATATACTTTTAAAGAAAATATCAACTTAGACAACAATACATCGGTTATGGCAAGCTTTCAGTTACAAGATAAAAATGGAAAGCTTTTAGGAAAAGAAATCCCGAAAAATTTAAAAATTAAAGACAAGAAAGTCTCTACTAAAGTAAAGGTGGAAGATTTAGCTAAACAGAATAAAGTTTCTGTTAAAGATATTTATAAACTCATGGCTTCAATTGATGTAGATAATGACAAAGTTTTTCAAAAAAACGAAAGGACAACAGTTGAAGTTATCCCAATGATCCTAAAGTCTGATCTGTTTAAAGATTCTAAGGTATTGAATAAGCTCGCAGTTAAAAGAAGCAAAGGATATAAGAAAGGGATTAAAAAAAATGAGGAAGTTAAATTAATCCAAGAAGGGTTAATAAAGATTGGACTTGATTTAGGTGATGCTTCTGATGAAAGTGGTGACTTTGAGGAGAATACAAAAGATCTATTTCAAGTTTTCCAGATTATATACAAGCCTACACATAAAACGCATGTCGATTATAAATTTGGTGGGGTTGATGGGATTGTTGGACAAAATGGGATCCTTGCTTTAGATGAAGCCCTGAAGGAAGAGTGGGAGCATAAGTTTAAGTGTGCGTGTAGTCGTGATTTTACAGTTGATGAAGTCAAGCTAATAGTTAAGGTATTAAGAAAATCTGAATATAAGAAAAGTTTAGATCTCTTTGATGATTCTGATTGTGATATTCCTGATAAAGATAAAACATATGAACGATTTACGGAAGAGTTAAATAAAGTTTGTAAAACATATGAAATCAATACTTGTATTAGGAAGATTCATTTCCTTACACAGATTTATCATGAAAGTTCAAGGTTAAAAACTGCTATCGAAAGTGGTGATGGTTCAGCGTATGATCCTGCAAATAATGCTGATGCGACGTTAT
This sequence comes from Vibrio rubrogenes, assembly GCF_059641415.1. Taxonomy (NCBI): domain Bacteria; kingdom Pseudomonadati; phylum Pseudomonadota; class Gammaproteobacteria; order Vibrionales; family Vibrionaceae; genus Vibrio; species Vibrio rubrogenes. The sequence continues at coordinate 2,757 of NZ_JCARSY010000076.1, read as the reverse complement.
ATGGAAATACTTCAATCGGAGATGGTGCAAAATATCGAGGTAGAGGTTTAATGCAGCTGACATGGAAAAATACCTATTATAAGTACAAAGATTTTTCTGGTTCTGACGTAATAATGAATTATACAGATGTATCTGATGATTTAGGTATTGCGATGGATTCCGCTGGTTGGTTTTTCAAGCAAGGAAAAGTATTGTCAGCATCTGGAGAAACATGGAGTGCTCCAGCTAATGCACCCTCATATGTAAAAAAATATAATGCAAGCTACACAAAAAATATTATATCTTATGATTCTGGCAAGAAAAAATATGGCACATTGAACATGAATTTAATTGCCGACGACGACTATATAGATTTGATTAGTTGGTTAGTTAATGGTGGTAATAATGGACTAAAAGAAAGAAGAAAATATAACAAGATCTTAAAGGGGATATTTTGTTATGAAAAATGTAGTAATAAATAGTTTAACAGGAATTTTGGGATTAACATTATCGATGTGTGTCTTCTCATATACATTATATGACCCCCAAAAATTTGATGAAGAGTCATATGAGATAAAAAAAATAGACGTTAATTTTGATGGTAAATTAGACTATGTTGTTTATAGTAAACCATTTATGGGGGATGAGTTGTATTTCTTTGTCAATAAAAATAATAAATATTATCTATCTCTCAAAGGGTATAATTTTTCCCAAGATGGTGGATATATTATGACAAATATTTATCCTGCTTCGGACAAAAGTAATAGATTAAATATAAGGACTTCTTTTCCTGGTGCAGGCAATGGTGAAATAAATTATCTGATTTCATATGAAAATAAAAAATATTTTCTAGATGAAACAATTCATACAGTTAGATATTCATTTGATAAAGATGGACGAGTAGATATTTGCACTGTAAAGCAAAATATAGATTTACAAATGCTCTACTCTAAATCAAATATATCTCTCCATGAAATTCCTAGTGAAGATGAAAGAGATGAAAAATGTACTATATCATTTAAAATAACGGCATCCATTGATGACTTTATTCAAAGAGTACGTGAAGAACCATACAGTACATATGAGACAACTCAACGTTATGAAGCATTGATTAATAAGTATAAAATAACTAATAAAAATGTAACTCAGTATAATGATTTGGCTTACTTCCTAGAAAAGCGTGGAGCATACAAAGAATCCATTTTTGTCCTTAGACATATTGTTAAAGATTTTCCCTCTAGAACTGTTGCATATATAAATCTAGGTGATGCACTTTGGGGAAAAAAAGATAGAGATAAAGCGAAGGATGCATATCAAACTTATATTAAGCTAATGAAAGAGCGTGGGAATGAGAGTAAGATTCCGAAACAAGTATTTAAACGGGTGTCTCTGTGATATTTAAGAGTGTGCTCTTTTCCTTGATAACTATAATGTTATCTGGATGTGTTTCTATGACTAGTTTTAATGATTTGGTTCATACTGATAAAAATGAAATATATTACTTTGATGTGAATCGTGACGGGACTAAAGACGCTGTTATTAATGATCCATCCAATGATGAGATATTGGTATTTCTTAATGTAGATGGAGAATATAAGTATAAGTATAAATCTGGAAATTATAATTTTCAGGGTATTTATATGGTTGTAAACATTAGAGAAGAAAAAGGTGATGATGTTAATTTATCTTTAATATCAATGTTCTCTGGTGCCGGTGGTCAAGAGAAAAAATACTTCTTAGGTATAAATGATAATAAATTAGAACTTGTTCAAACAGTGACGTTCGATTCTTCTTACAATAATGAATCGTATTCATTACGTATCTGTGTAATAAATAAATCGGGTAAAGAAAAATGCCACGTTAAAAAATCTGACAAGCCTTTTAATTCTAAGTATATAAACGAATATCCTTATACAAATGTTCCATAACTATTCATATTTTATTGTTAATGCAAATTGCTCAAGAGCCAATAAATCATGTTCAAACCGAGCCGCAAATGCGGCTCGCTGATCACAAACAACAATCATGTTTTATACAAAACTTTCATCCCCGTCTTCATGATACTGACAATAGTGGATGGTGATTAAATTATTGAGATAGAGTAAAACTTCACACATTTCCTGTCGGTTTTCCCGTTGCTCTGCCAGAAAAATCTCTTCCAGCTGGCGTAAATATTCACGGGCTTTTTGTGATAGTTGTGGATCATAGTGGATGGTTTCAAACATATAAACTCCAAGTAAAAATAGATGATGTTGTTCCACCACCACGGAAAGGGACCAATCTTTGGGTGGTGGACTGAGCCGGGTTTGGTCCTACCGCTACTTGGATGACGGCCAGCCGAAGCTGCCCGATTCAGCCCACCATGATTTAGGCGCACTGATAATCGCATAAAAACAGCTCGGTTAGAACCGTATTTATCTATCCAAGTATTTAACAACGGGGGACCAATCCCGTCCCGGAGTGTTTCCGGTACAGGGTTAGATTAATGAACGTCGGGCACTGGTACAATAGACGCAAGTATGGAAAAAGTATGAGGTTCTTCGAGTCAGTTCACTTTTCTGATGGAATCTAAAAGAGAAGCGCTATTGATGATTAAGACGGGTATACAATCAGCCAGATGAGAATTGGATGAAGGTTATTCAGCGTACAATACAACCCAATTTATTATGGCAACGTTAGGGTTCAGGCTCACCATCGATGGTGTCAATGATGAGACATTGGTGGTCCGTGACTATCAGGGTATCGAGTCCATCTCAGATTCAGTCGATGATCAAGGCG
>NZ_JCARSY010000075.1:0-3953 GCF_059641415.1 Vibrio rubrogenes | reverse complement strand
TCTGATGTCAACGTCTACAGACCCAGAGGAAAGTCCTCCGATTGAGTCTGTCCAATACCTCATTGACCAAGGGCTGGATATCAACGCAATTGATAGCTATGGCTATACGCCACTGATTTATGCTGTACGACAACAAAATATTGAAGGAATGCGGCTGTTACTGGAAAATGGAGCTGATGAGTTAATTGAACACCGAGCAAGTGATGATGCAACACCTTTGAATATGGTGTTTGATAGCAAACCCTATCGGTATGAAATTATGAAACTATTGCTTGATTTCGGTGCTGATCCTGATGCTAAAACAGAAAAGGGAAAATCAGTCCGAGAGCTTGTTAACTTACTCGATGATATGGATCCTAAGATTATTGAATTAGTCAGTCATTACTAAATAAAGCCCAATCATAAGTAAAGCTATTGTTTAAAACGGAACCGATTCAGAGTCGCATGATGTCGTGGCTCTTTTTGTATCAGCCCTTTTCCTGCAAAATCAGGGCTTGCAAAGATAGTCAATATGTTTAAAAATCAAGCAAACCTTAAATTAGGCACTTCATTGTTGTTCATGTAAGTATATGATTATTCAAAACAATTGCGTGTAGCAATGTGTGTATAAAATTGGTTTTTTTAATAAGCAAAACTTCAATTAATTTCAATAAAATCATTTAGTTATAATTGGCGTTAAATAATTCACGGATGATTTTTCAGCTATCTCCTAACAAAAAATCTTGAGCAGGATGCGAATCAATCCGCCCCTAATTACGTGCGCTGAACTCAAAAAGATGCTTTTGGTTCCTTTTGCATCCATCAAAAGGAACTGGGGCGCAGTCGGAGATGGCAATGAGATCGGAGAAAGTCATTGCGCACCAAACCACAGAGCCACCATTTCTCCCCCCAAACACCTGCATCACAAGTTTTATCTTCCTAGCCTTTGGCTCCCAAGAGAGACTCAGGAACAACTGAATGCCATGTCGGCTTTAGATATTGATATGCAACAAGGATTTCATTGCGCTACCGGAACGAATCGTTTCTCTACCCTTTATTCGTTGCAGATCACACCAATTTTATAAATTTATAAGTAATTAGTGATCGATTTAAAAAATTACAAACAAATTGAGATCGTTCCCAAAAAATAAATGTATATTCCATATCGAATCGGATGTAAAACAGTCTGATTGAATAAAAAACATACAGAAATGGTGTTGATCCACATTATTTCTCGTTGGGAACGTTTGCAGCAAACTCGACCCGAAATATAATGTCTCATGTGGAGAAAAAGAATGAAATCAAGAACTAAATTAGCAGTATCGATTGCCTGTGCTTTGCTTCCCGCACATTTTGCGATGGCGGCGCAAACAGACTTATCCTCTTTAGAATCAAGAATCTCTGAACTGGAAAGTAAGCTGGCAAAAACAGAACAAACCGCGCAAGAAGCAAAAAAAGATGCTTCTGCATTTGAATTCACCGGGTATGCTCGCAGCGGGCTTGTAATTAATGACAACCTGAATGGTGCTCAAAATACGGGCGTTAATGCAATGACTTTCGCCGGGAAGCTCGGAGGTCATATTGGCCGACTAGGCATTGAAGATGACACTTATGTCGAAAGTAACCTTATTCACCGTCGTACAGCTGACAATGGTTCATCCGCCTACTATAAAATTATGATTGCTGACAGTCAGGAAAGCAAAAACGCATGGACTGATAGTGACAGCATTAACGTTCGACAAGCTTTTGCCGAATTTTCGAATCTGAGTTCATTTAAAGATAGTGATACTTTTAGAGATGCAAAAATCTGGGCAGGTAAACGATTTGACCGAGACAATTTTGATATCCACTTCATTGATTCAGATATTGTTTACCTTTCTGGTACGGGGGCCGGCGTCTACGATGTCAAACTTGGAGAAAACTGGAAAACAAATTTCTCCATATATGCTAGAGATTTTGACACCGTCAATAGTAAAGACATTGAAGACTATGTCGTTACTATGAATAACCATATTGGCAATTGGCAAGTTATGTTGAATGGCATGATTGCTAAGGATAATAATGATAGCACAGATACATCTGAACATGCCGAGTATGGTGAACATGCTTTAGTTGCGTATCACGCTGATAGTTTTTATGGTATGAGCGAAGGCTTTTCTAAAACGGGTGTTCTTGTAGGTCATGGACTGGGTGCTCAAGTTAAAGAACTTGGTAGTGAATCAACATTGACTGATGATGCAACTGCGGTACGTGTATTTACCTTTGGTGTTACTCGTCTTTCAGATAACTGGCGTATTGCACCAGCTTTCATGGCCGAATATAGTCAAGATCGCTACGCTAAAGGTGACAAATACATGTGGGAAACTTTGAACGTTCGTCTTGCTCAAGAGTTTACTGACAATTTTGAAATGGTTTATGAAGGTACATACCAATACATGGATCTAGATAATGCGTCTAGTAAAGTTCAAGGTAGTTTCTACAAAGCGACAGTTGCTCCAACCTTTAAACTGTCTACTGCCGGTGGTTTCTTTGATCGTCCGGAAATCCGTTTCGCAGTTAGTTATGTTGACTGGAGTAGTGATCTAAACGACAGCTATACAATTAATGGTTCAACAATGACCTTTGGCGATGGTGGTGAAACCCTATTCGCTCTGCAAATGGAAACTTGGTTCTAAGTTTTCCTTTATATACCACGCCTTTTTATTTTCAGCCCACCTCCGGTGGGCTTTTTTCTATAAGTCTCCTGCGCGCCAGTGACTCTTGCCAAGATGCAAGCGTGACCAGAAGATCTTTTTGTTTGGCTTGGTTGTGTGCTTCCCAGCCTCCGGCTCCCAAATTTGACGCACAATCAGTGTCAGTGATACAGAGTAATGAAAGGATGTTCTACGGCTAGGTATTGTCTGAAAACTGTTCGCTTACCAATCGAAACGTTAGCCCAAACCGTTAGATTATTTCAGGTGGTTTTGTGGTAATTGAGATTGTCCCAATACAGCAACGACGAGGATAAAACCATCTTCCTTTGTAAAATAAGTAGTATGTTCCCCAATCGGAAAGTAAAACCCGTTACTGTATATCTCATGGCAACTTCGTCCCAAGCCTGGGTTATCAGCGAGCATTTGAAAGCCAGAGAGTAGTGTTTCTTTGTAGCGTTGCCACTGAAGTTCAGAAAAGTGGTTGATGGTATAATTTTTTACTTTGCGTAAATGAGCTTGAGCTAGATTGCTTAGTCTATATTGGTTATGGTGCATATTTCTTATTACAGCTCACTCAAAAAGTCTTTACCATCAACGGTATCATCTTTTGCTAAGTCATCTTTGGCGGCGATGAAGCAGTGTTTGAGGTACTCAGCTTTCATCATCTCAAGTTCCTCGTAGTCATGTATAGACATAACGACAACCGCATCTTTACTATTTTTACTGATCTTAATTGGCTGACGTTGAGCATTTAAAAGCAACTCACCAAAATTTCGTTTAGCGTCATTTGCTGTTAATGTCCGCATAACTTAGTCTCCACAGTTTTAAATCTAATCAGAGTATAGCTTTTAGAACGAAATGGTCAATCCGATTAAATCATGCGAAATGTGCGAAAGTTTTGTGATTGATGAAGTCTGAGTGCTTTACGTTTTTATCTTCCCAGCTTTCAGCTCCCAAATTTGACGCACAATCAGCGTCAGTGATTTCAGAGGCATCAGTGTTCTGTGCGCCAGTTACTCTTGCCAAGATGCAAGCGTAACCAGAAAATCTTTTTTTGTTTGGCTTGGTCGCACGTTGTCCAGAACCGGCTTTTACGGACGTCCTGCCCGGAAAAGCTTAAAATTCATCCATGAATGATTTTCTTGGTTTGGTGGTTGATTTGAATGGAGTGAAACATTCTTAAAAAGTCAATTTGGTCACTGAACTCAGGGTGAAAAATCATGGATGATTTTTCAGGATTGCTTGAGCAGGATGCGAATCAATCCGACCCTGATTACGCGC
>NZ_JCARSY010000074.1:0-4088 GCF_059641415.1 Vibrio rubrogenes | reverse complement strand
CAAAGTACCACCATCGATAATGACCGCTACAGCCATATCAAGGTCAATGACCATCACACGGTCAGCGGTGAAGCGCGCACCAAAATCGCCAAAAGCCAGACGCTGATGATTGAAGGTGAGTTGCATGTCAAAGCCGGCAAAGTGTGGGTCAATGAAGCGGGTACAGAAATCCACATTAAAGCCGGTGAGCATGTCGTTATTGAAGCCGGGAATGAAATCACCCTCAAAGCCGGTGGCAGCTTCGTCAAAGTTGACCCGTCAGGCGTCTCCCTCAGCGGTGCCGGGGTGAACCTGAACTCCGGTGGTAGTGCCGGGAGTGGCAGTGGGTTTGCGGGTGAGATGCCGAAATTACCAGTAAGTTATGGTCGTCGACCAAATCCTTTTGATGAACAGGTTCGTTTAGTTAATGCTCAAAACAAAACTTTGGCGAATGTTCCTTATTATATAGAAACAAGTGCTGGCCAAATTTATAAGGGGATTTCAGATAAATCAGGAAAAATAGAAAGAATTCCAACTGAAGGTCAAGGGCAATATAAATTATTACTTGGTGTCAAGGCATTAGAAAAATGGTAAATATCAAACAGGTTAAAATATAATGAATTTAGAACATAGCATTGAAACAAATGATACTGATAATTCTTTATTAGATGTAACAACATCTGATATGCCTGGTCGTGCATTCTTCTTTGTAGTTGTCGATGAAGTAGGTATTGATGGGCTATTAACAAGAAAAATATATGCAAGTTTAGATGATCCATATTTAAAGGCCATGAATTTACCTGAAGATAAAATGTTAAAAGAAGTGTTTCCAGAAAGATATGGATTAAGTGGAAAAGACTTATCATCTTCATCCACAGTTGCTGAACATGTTATGGGTATTAATAAGTCAAAATATACTTCAACAAGTTCTCTTTTTCCTGACGGCTCTCCTCGATTCCAAGGTAAACCAATATATATAGATATAAATAAGGCAAAACAAGCTGGCGCTGAATTGGTTTCAACTCGTGAAATTATTGAAGCACTTGAAAAATATAAAGAGTTAGCACCAAAAAGAGTTAAACGAATTGATCAAATTATTAGCTATGTCAGAGATATCGATAAAGAAGTTTTAATTGCCAATGAAGTGCCTGCTCGAGCTATCTTTACCCCAGAGTCATATACCTTTGTGAAGAATATTGGTCGAGTGGGGAAAGCTGTTCAATTATTTGGTATTGTTCTTACGGCATATGATCTTACAGTGGCTACAAAGGAATCTATTAAAACTGAGAGTATGGCTCCTATAGGTGCTGAAGTTATTCGCCAATCGGGAGGATGGGGAGCAGGGGTTCTTGGATTAAAAGCTGGGGTTGTAGCTGGCGCTGCTTTAGGTATAGAAACAGGTCCTGGGGTTTTTATTACAGGAGCTATTGGTGGAATTATCTTTGGCGCAGCAGGTTATTTCGGAGCAGATTGGGTGGCAGATTTTATTTATGAGAATTAATTTATTTAAAAATTTATTTGGAAATAATAAACAGGATGAAAAACCTTCGTTAGAACTTGATTTCTCAAAGGAATATCCTAGGGTTACTTTATCTGAAGAACTAAAAAAACAGGCTTATAATCTATTTTTTTTAGTTGATAAAAATAATTTTAATGAATTGTCTACATTGCTATTACATCAATATTCAACATTTAATGTCAATTTGCTGAGACATCCTCAAGATCTATCGGATAATAATGGTGGTATATTTAAAATTAACTTATTAGATGATTTCAATGGTATTGTTGTTCATATAATATCTAATGATCATGATTTAATAGATAAAATCCAAAGCCTTAATTTAGCACCACCATTGCCATCTGTTTCTTTTCCTAGTTTAAATCCAGAGGAATATGGGAGTTTACAAGGTGATGTTGATTTTTGGTTTACATGGTTATGGACCCCATATTGGGTATCTCTGACTAGTGAACAACAATCTCAACTTTCTTTAAATGAAGAATGGAGAGAATTTATTGAGATGAGAATAATATAGAAATTATAAATAGAAATTATAAATAGCATAGAACATCTGATAGAGAATTGACTTTGTAATATAAAAATGTAAAAAATTAAATGAAATTTATAAAGAAAGCATTATTATCAGTTATTATATCAGTAGTATTATTTTTGCTATTTTTAATCACTATTGCAAAAAGCTTATATCCACTATATGAAAGCGTGATACTGAATGGGCATAAATATGTTGGTGAAACATATACGATTCATTATTTGACATGCTTGACGTTAATGTTTTTTATTATATTGATACTAAGCTTATCTCTCATTTTTCTTTCAAAAAATATTATGGATTTCTAGATGTTACTAGTATCATGGCTTTTGATGGGAATACATTTTTTTGAAAAATGATGACAATTTAAAAGTTGTAAATACGTTGATAAATTCAAATAATTAAATTTTCTAGTTCTCTATATCCAAGAGTTAGAATATATGCGAGCCGAAAATGCGGCTCGCTAATTACCGTTTTCGTGATACTGACAATAGTGGGTGGTGATTAAGTTATTGAGATAGATTAATACCCCACATACTTCCTATCTATTGATAGCGATTCAGTCCCGAATTATTAAAGCAACCAATAAAGAAAAAGGGATTTTCGGTGAAATTATCAGTGATAATTTTATGGAAAATAAACAATTCAAAAATATGTTGCCGGAAGACCGTCGTGTCAGGAAGATGACCGACAAGCCCCGAGGCCGGGGGATTGATGGTATTTATGAGAATACCAATCCACCACCACCATATGTAATTACTGAGACAAAATATCGAACAGATACGGGTAAATATATAGATGATGATGGTGTAGCGAAGGATTCTGTTCTTAGCAAAACACGGGGTTCATCAGGTTATCCAGCGGCTAAACAAATGAGTGATGATTGGATTGTTCCAAGGTTAGACGATGAATTAGGTGATGATGCATATGATGTTATTCAAAGTGGCTATGAGCGATGGTTAATGATTGTTGATGATTCTGGAGAAGTGGTAAATATAACCAAATTAGATCGTCAAGGGAATTCAATAGAAGCAATCCCACTACAGTAAAACTAAGTTAGGGTAATGATAATGAGTACATTCGATTCTGATAGAAGAGATCCGCTGTTGGATGAAACAGTTTTTGCTAAGAAGCGTGATTTCTTTGAGACAAGAGTAAAGAATGATGCTAAGGCGTTAGCGATTTTAAATTCATCTGATGACGCTGAACAAAAAGAACGTGTTAGCTGGGATCGTGTAGTTAGATTTTTAGAACACTCCCTTTGTGGTTACTCTGGTGGTATTGAGTTTGATAAGTTTGAGGATGAATTCACTCAATTCATCGACTGTTTGCTTTTTCATAAAAAATCGTTCAGGCACACATTGCTTAAATATTGGGAACCAGATGCATATCAATATATTTTATGGATTTACAGTATCCTGATTCTTTTAGGGAAAAAAGAATTTTTACTACCTGTTGTGGAAATGATATCTAAAAATCCTCAAGGTGAAGATGACCCAATTTTAAGTATTCTTCTTGCTCGTGTGGGAGTTATTGGTTTTCCTCGACAACGAGATGAGAGCCTTGCCTTCCCCAAATCCTACCAACATCTTTACGATGCAATCAAAGGAGATGGTGTTTCTCCGACGAAAGCAGAGCGGCAGGAAAGTATTAAGCAGTACCTGAGAGGGTGGTATAAGGGGATGAAAGACTGCTATTGGCATAATCGCCATAAAGGTAAATTCCCTACTTTCTTCGGTTACTGGGCATTTGAAGCGGGGATGGTGACATTACTCTATGGTCTGGACGATAGTAGTTATCGGCATATGCTTTATTATCCGAAAGATTTGGTCGATTACGCCAGAGCGAAAGGTTATGACCAACTGTTTGCAGCAGAGCAAATGGAGAAGCAGAAGCACTATATTCTTTTACCCGGAGATGAAAGTGCGATAGACGGTACTTTTCTCTGTAACCTGACGAATGACCAAATTACATTAAATCATGGTGATCGAGCACCGGGTCCGGTGGAAGATGAAAATGGCAATCGTATCTTTTGGGTGAGTCAATAAGGTGAAACTGTTA
>NZ_JCARSY010000073.1:0-4213 GCF_059641415.1 Vibrio rubrogenes | reverse complement strand
TAAAACCAATTTAACTATAAATAAAAATACCAAGCGTTGTAAATCACTCTAAAATAGCTTTTTATAACGTTGCCAATTAGCCTTGATCTAATTCAAAAGACAATACTATCTGTGGTTTATGTGAAAAAAGTGGAATTGCGTCCATAGTAGACCCAAAAATAACACGATCTGTCGGTTTCCAAAATCTATTGAGTTCTTCACGCAAATGACCAACAGTGATGCGTAAGTGTAATTCTGAATCTTCGTCCTCCCACGTTTCGTTGTCGATTTCGTTCAGTTCAATTTGCAATAAATCATCGCCACGAGCTTTAAATCGATAGAAAATGAGAGGTCTCTTACTGTATTTAGATGAGCCAAATGTCATTGGCATATCGTCAGGCAAGCCACGGATACATTCCTGCAAATCACCAACTGTTAATTCTTTAGACATATTTTTTCCTTTTGAGTTATAACGCCCGCATTTGCGGCTAGTTTGAAGCGCAGCGGAAAACCAGTCCGACAACATGCACTTGTTATGTCTTGTACCGACACACCTAAGCCTTTAAATACTCGTAAACAAATGAGCCGATTACAGATCCAGTGGCACCAAGAGCAAGCGCGAAAGCACTAGAAATAACTAATGCTATGACAGGGTGTTTTTTAACATGGTCAATGATTCGATAATACAGCTCTTTTTTTATACGCTTGATATCATTTTGGGTATTATCTATATCGGATTTTGACACCCTTTCTTGTTTTAAACGCTCCTGACACTCATCACATATTTGAGGACTATGACAAGAGGCAACTAAATCGGTTTTTATGCCATTCATATCAAACAAGCAACCTCGTGTTTCATCATGAGTGAATCCAGAAGCTTCGCCAAAATTAGGAATTCGATTGCCTGCTCGCCTGTACAGTAAGGAGTAGGCGTATAGCAAACGATAAATCACATTTTCAAGCGGAATATTATAGTGCTCTAAGATGTCTTTAATTTGATGAAACGTAAATACAACTTGATTGTTACCCACTCTTCTCGAATACCAATTATCTTCAATTGGTACATTCACGATAGCAATCATGAAGTCGGCATTAAATTCTTTTGGTAGCTGCCCCGTAACAGCTAAATCAGAAAACTCCCAGTCATAACCGTCTGAATCACACCTGAGCGAGTAGTTATCAATATCTTCAACTACCTCAAAGGTTTTTGATTTCCATTTCTTAATTTTTTTGGGTTGAAACTCTAAAGGCAAATGCCCAATTGATACCAACTTGATTTTGACCTTGCTCATTTTGTTCCTTGGATACATAACAGTATATTTTTGCTAGAATTTATCTGCATAAACTCGGCAGAAAATACAGAGTAATTTCTGATATCAAATTGTTTTCACTAACAATGCTGTATAACCAATGTGACAATTACAAATAGTATCTACCTAGCACACCATACCAAACTAAGTACATATTCGGCCATTAGTGAAAATAGGTCAACTCATGACAAGAGAAACACTTCACTTCCAGCTGGTGGCTGATTAGCCATTCTATGGTGTATCTATCGACTCTGGCATTTACTAACAATCTACCCCTTTATCCCACCATTTATGGATGTATCCCTTATATAGTAAGGCTTTGGTCGTGGTGGGACAGGTGGTGGATTAGTGGTGGAACAGATTTAGTAACCCACCACGCTATGTTCCTGTATGGATGAAATTCAGCTTTTTACCACATTAAAATCCATTCAACAGGGCAAGACGATATCCATAGTGATATCTGAAACCCGGCTATCATACCATTGATAAAGTGCGCAGAATGATCTGAAAAACTGCGCACTTTATATCGGCCAAACTGCGCATTTTCAGGGAATCACAACTTGGTGGAAGCCAAATGAGAAACTTATAACCAATTGATTTTAATGAATTGTTATATTGATTTGTTAACAAAGTGCGCAATTAAAACTGCGCACTTTCGAGAAAAACATCCCCCCGAAATCGGGAAACCGCACACCGTTAAGGTAAAGTGCGCACAATTGGAGTTACCCGAAGGAAATAGTGACCGGAAGGTGCATGACCGGCCTGTTGAGGGACTACGCACTACGGGCGGCTGTTCGGTCACGGTCTGGCGTGAACTGCGCAGATTAAAGGACATCATGAACTTACCGGAAAGAGCCAAAGCAATCATCGAAGCTGCCGACAAAGGTGACTGGAAGACTTACACGCAGCAAATGGGCGGTGTGTTCTGTGAGCGCCAAGCACAGGTATTTAAGCCTTACTATGAGCTTTCAGTTGACCAAACCACCGGAGCGGTGAAAACCAGCCAATATTGTGATAACGAATTGGTCAGGGCTTTAAAAGGGGTGATGACTGCCGGACGTGAATTCATCACCCGTATTTTTGCGTGGCGGATAGAGTCCGGCTTCGCGCCTTCTTTTAACTTGGAGTTCTGTGAATAAGTGTACTTTGCATGAATTAATAATAGATTTTAGTGAAAACATATATTGAATATATGATGTAAAATTAATTATTCATAGATATTGTGAGCAAAAATGACACACAAACAAGATTGACATATCTGAAAAAATTAATAACCTTTGTGCCTATGTAATTAATGGGATATTCATTATTAGGCTAGTTTGTATATGGTTAATCAAAAGAATAAAAAAATTGTAATTGCATCTGATCAAGAAATCGAACATTTAGATGAGATATTGACAAATATAAACTCTGATATTGCTATGGGAATGTCTTACGTAAAAAGAATACAAGGAATTACTTTTAATGAATTGAAAAAACGATTTAGAGGACTTAGCGGAGAAACTTTGAAAAAGTATATGCAACAAAGTTATTTATCAATGAGGCCAATTCATTTTGTTGCTGCCTATTCATGGATCACAATGGTTCCGGCAACCAGCTTTTACTATGGCTTAAAGGTAAAAGAACAATTCCGTGGAATGGATGATAATGCTATTAAAGCATTGATATCTATTGGCAGATTATCGCCTAAACAGTTTAACTCCATTCTTGACGTGGTCTATATGTTACTTGATAACGATTCAAAACAGAGTTTTTTAATCTTCAAAGAGGATGTGAAATCTAATTTTTACAGTGAAAAAGAATATGACCAATTGTTTCCACCCAGTGTATTAGATATACAAGCTTTTGCGATTGATTATTATCGCTCTGTCGCCATTATGATGAAGAGGTTTCGGCTTGAAAATGATATACCACCTGACACCATGGCGAAAGTCTTAGGGCTATCAAGGTATCAGTATGATGTCTTGGAAAATGAGCGTAAAACAGTCCCATTCTCCATATCAATTGGTGCCAGAATTCGCCTTGGTTTTAATACAAACTCTCATGCTGATTTTACAAGTAAGATGAAGCAGTTTTCCGCTTTCCACCAACTGAGACGATGTCAGCATTATAGAGATATTCTGATTGTAGAAGCCTTCCGTCGGCTCAATATTCATCAAAAGCATGAAGTAATTCAATTAATATCTCAATTGTCAATAAAAGAGTAGAATTTTAAGTTGACTTGATGTGTGCTAAAAAACTAGAATCGTATGCATTCCTTGGTAAGAAAAAACAACTATAAAAATTAATATATTGACTATCTAATTATTACTTATATTTAATTAATGTATATATGTGATTATATTTTTGATAATTTTTTTCAAAAAATAGTCCTCTCAATTTCTCAAAAAAATATTTCGTCTTTCATCTGAAAATTTGGATATATTCCTTTTTATAGCTTTTGCTATCGCTTTATTTCTTGGGATATCAGGATGATCTGACATTAAGGTCTGTGTAAAGACTCTTGCAAACTCATTTACATTCTGTCCACAAGCTACAATTGCTTTTTTTGTAGCTTCGCGGCCTGACTCTGGAATACCGGGAACACCACAACATATGGACATACTAGATACGTAAGGGAAAATATCACAAAACTCAACAGCAATAGCAGTTGCATATGAAAATGCAATGATGTGAACCCTTTTCAACTTAAGATAATTAACTAAATCCAACAGCATAAATGACTGATCTCGTATACTAATTGTTGAATCTAAAGGGGCGGTTCTGCCTGTTCCGGGAACCTCAACAGTAAGACAGTTAAGATGCTTAGAGAATGAACGAGAGAATGAGTCTACAGACTCAATATCTTGCAAAGAACCTAATAGAAGTATCACATACTCATCAGATTGTTCATTCCGATATAAAGCATATCTAAATAGATTTTC
>NZ_JCARSY010000072.1:0-4571 GCF_059641415.1 Vibrio rubrogenes | reverse complement strand
AAAACTTATTTTCGCGCCATTCTGAAAAATTCTTCTCAAGGGTTTTGGGGCCGAGATGTGCCGAACTGGTGCCTTCGAGCTCAGCCATGGTCAGGCATTGCTCTTTCACCACATAGCCACGCAGGTTTAATGCATTCAGTGTTCGGGTAAAGTTCCATGCATACGGTGGGTTATTGTAGGAATATGGCCCGACAGTGACCAGTCTTTCATCCTCATTGGCCTCTCGGGCTGCGGTACATTTTTTGATAAACTCGTCGGCATACTTGACTTCACGATCCCATAAATTTTCGATCAGTTGTGTTGCCTGTTCATGGGAATCAAGCGCTAATTTGGCATCAGTTCCCCACATCCTGCGCTCCCGGAGCAACATTTTGACCGAGTTTTCTATTTCTTTTTCATAGTTACTGGTGAAGTAGCTCCGCTTTTTGTCATAAACATAAGAAGAGCCGTCGTCGGCTTGCTTATTTTTTGCGGTAAGTTCTGCAACCTTATCCAGTTTTTCGATCTCATCGTCGAGATGATCTTGCAGTGTTTCTTTTAACTGTTTTCGGGCTTGCTTTAGGTGATAGGCTTCTTTACTCGCCTTATCGAGATACTCTTTCACATTGCTACTGGTGAGCAGTAATGTCTGAGCAATTGGACTGGTCCACATGACCCCGATAAATGTCCAGTATTTGAGTTTTTCCCAAGTGGTGTAACGGTCAAGCAATTTATTGGTATCAAGGCCTTCTTGTTCGGCAAGGCTGACGATAAACCCATTTTCGCCACCATTTTGATAATTTTTAGCCGCGCCGGAGCGAATCGTCTTACGCGCATGGAATAGAAAACGGTAACGCTTTAGGTCATCTTCTGATTCGAGGAACATCTCATGCGGGCTGGTATAAAAGCGTGAGAGAATTCCGAGGCGATTGAGGTTTTGGATGGTCTCGGTTTGATCGGCAACGATCGATTCTGCTAAGCGTTTATGCTCTGCCTGAATCGCTTGTTTGACTTCATCGGTAATGGCGTAAAACCGTTTTTGTTTTTCGGTCGGGTGTGATGGAACATACAGGATATCGGTAAACGGGGTATCCTTTCCGGAGCATAGATCACCGGCACAGGCGTCTTTTTCCGGTGGCTTGGGGATCTCATCCCGGCTGCCGGGCTGGTTATCGATTGCAGAGTTTGCATCTTCTCCGGGCAGAATAATGGTATCACCGGCATAGATCAGATCGATATCATTAATCAGATCACTGTTCAGTTTTGCAATAATTTCCGGCTTGGTACCAAAATGCTCTGCAAGCAGACTTAAACAGTCACCGGGTTTTATTGTATAAGTTTTCGGTGTCTCAGTTGGATTAGCCATAACGTTGTTCTACCAATGCGTTAAATACGGGGGATTGTAAATGGTACGGTAACTGGAAATCGGCTTCGATCTTCGCCTCGGGAAACTGTCTGAGTGAATGACCGTTCTGCTGGCTGTCTACCCAACTCAGTGCCTGACACGGGCCCAGCAGCGTACATCGATCCTCTGCGGTGGTTTCTGGCGCAACGTCATTCCACATCGGGCTGGCGTAATAACGGAATAGAATCGGGGACTCAGCAACGACCACATAAAGCAGTGCCTGAAAATGCTGAATGACCGATTCAGTCGCAACAGACGGATCACAGGAAAACAGCACGCTACTGGTTCGGAGTGCAAAATCTTCTTTGAGCTGTCGCTCGATTTCTGTCACACCGCTATAACGGAAAGCCACCGGGCTTTGCTCAATTAAATGATCGAACGGGGTACCGGCAAACAGGCGATATAACTCAACGTTTTTCTCATACTGGTAAACGAGTTGGGTAATATCCGGTACCCGGACGGAATCAACCACCAGCCAATGTACCAGTGAACTATCTTGTAATTCTGGGAAAAGCCTCATTATTTATGCCTCCGAGGTACACGGACAGTCACCACGCGGACAGCTTCCGTCCGGCTGGCGCTGACACATTTTCGACATCGGTGTGTTCTGCATTGAAACCTGTTCAAATGCCGGTGCCTGAATATTTTTCGGTGAAGCAAGTGTGTAGATCGCCGGGGATGCAGGCGTTTGGGTTGCAGTGATATCTAAAGCCTGCGCCTCTTCCGGTGGTGTTAACGCAGTGAGGAGGTTCGGCATGGTTGCAAGCTGGCCGGCGTAACCGCTGCCGCTGCCGGCACTGCCGCCGGAGTTAAGGTTGATCGCACCGCTGACCACATGTACGCCGCCTGCATCGACTTTGATAAAACTGCCGCCGACCTTGACGGTGATTTCATTACCGGCATCGAGTACCACAGCGTTTCCGGCCTTGAGGTGCACTTCGCTGCCTGAATCGACAATGGTTTTCTGGCCGACTTTCTGATGCAGTGAGGCATCGGTTTCGAGGGTGAGGTTCTGTTTGATTGCGGTTCGCTGCTCACCGTCAATACTCAGATGGTCGTTGACCTGCACATGGCTGTAACGGTCATTTTCAACCGTGAGATGGCGGTCATGCTTAATCTGGGTGGTGCTGTCATTTTCAACCAGCGCTTCATAGTCTTTCTGCGCGTGGAGGTAAATCTTCTCGCTGCCGGATTGGTCTTCAAAACTTAATTCGTTGAAACCGGTGCCCTGATGGGTCTGGGTGCGAATCACGGTTTTGGTTTTGTGATCCGGCAGAGGATAGGGCGGGGTGTTGGTCGCGTGATAGGTGCGCCCGGTCACCATCGGTTGATCCGGGTCACCGTTGAGGAAGGTGACAATCACTTCATGACCGATACGAGGGATCGCCATCATGCCGTACTGGGCGCCTGCCCAGCCTTGTGCGACGCGCACCCAGCAGGAGCTGTGCTCGTCTTCGTTGCTGTAGCGATCCCACGGGAAAGAGACTTTCACCCGGCCATGTTCATCACAGTAGATTTCTTCGCCTTCGGGGCCGACAACGGTCGCGACCATCGGGCCATCGACTTGCGGTTTTGGCTGGGGCTGCATACGCCACAGGGTTTCATTCGGGATGACGACAAACTGGTTGCTGTAAGTTGTGGCACCGCTGCCACCGGACTCTTCCAGTGCTTGGGGCTGACTGCCCTGATGGTCAATCCCGACAATCAGCCAGGGGCGGTTCATTGCACTATCAAGATGGTCGGCTAGTGTAAACACCACCCCGGCCTGAAGTTTGGCTTCGTTACTTTTACCGCTTGCGGTATGACTGGTGCGGCGCAGATGTTCGAGCTTAATCTGACTGAAGGCTTTGCCGCTGGCATCGTCTTTATAGCGCCCCGGTGCATCGTAGTGTTGGTAGTCCGGCAACTGATAGGCCATGTCACTGCCAAGTGCCGACTGTTTAAAGCTGTAAGACGGCTTTTCAAAACTATAGTCACGCTGCGTCACTTCGGTGACTTCGGACTGTTTGGTCTCACGCATGGCGGAGACATACGGGGTGTCAGCCACACCACCGGACAGCACGTTATACGGCACACTGCCGCCCAGCTGAGTAAATCCGGCACTGTTATCGGTGACGACTAAGGTATGTTTTTCTGCCTCGTGGCTGAAGGTGTACATTAAGCCTTCTTCTGCCGCCAGCCGGTGGAAGAACTCTAGGTCGGTCTCCCGATACTGAACACAGAACTCCCGCGGTGCACATTCGCGTTTGACGGAGAAGGCGTAGTCGGTGATGTTCATTTCCGAGAGGAGCATCGCCAGAATCTCAGGGACAGTTTTTTGTTGGAAAATCCGGCTGTTGTGGCGCAATGACAACCGCTCAAGCGCGGGCACCAGTGTCAGGGAATAATAAGTGTGATGATGGCCGGTATCACCGCGGCTGAAGCTGCGCACAATGCCGTGGACTTGCTGCACCACTTCGCCATTGCGGATGACTTCCAGCACGGCTGCGGTATCAACCAGTTGCTCGGCACTGATGCCGGAATCGCGGCTGGCCAGCTCGATGTGATAGCGAAAGCCATACACCGGGTTTCCCTGTGCATCCAATGAATCAGAGATAGATTCATGTCCCTGATAGTCACGGACGACCAAGGCTTCACCGACACCACTGACAAGACGGAAGTTCAAAGTCCCCATAGTTTTTTCCTGACATTGTTGAGTTGACTGAATTTCATATACCCATTGATTTGTCACACATGAAGTCAGTGCATCCTTGAGGAGCGCCACAGTCATGCATGACATGGGTTCGGCCCGGTTTTCCGGTTGTTCTTGTTAGAAACATTTGCATTTTTCTATCATGTGCTCTGGCAAAAACAGACGGTACTGTCAAAACAAACGATAGCGAAACGCAAAATCCGATTATAACCGGATGAATATATGAGTCTTGATGAAAATGAAAAATTGGCGGGGAAATCAACGAGAAAGCAATTTTCCTGAAGGAACCTCTCAGTTTTTGAACCGTCGCCCCAGCCATCTTGCCTCACAACACATATACCTGAATAACCTCATAAACGAATCTCTGCTGCGCGAAGTTGTTTAGGTATATTGTCTTATCGTTTTGTCGAGTCTACTTTTCTAATTAATGTGTGATTGATATAAACAATGTTGCCCACCCGCGGGTGAGCAACAGGACAATCAAAGCATTGTCGG
>NZ_JCARSY010000071.1:0-5260 GCF_059641415.1 Vibrio rubrogenes | reverse complement strand
CATCAGGGGTCTGCGCGGCTTGCTTTTCGAATAACTGGTGCAGACACGCTTGCTCGGGATATGGCATGGCGGTCTGGTTAAAGCGGTTCAGTACATTGTCACGTTCATCAACAGGCAAAAGATCCAATTGACTAACCGATGTATCGGGCTGGGTCATCAGTGTGCTCACCAACCCATGCAGTGCAGTCACGATCATCGCACCGATCCGCTCGCCACCGACGCGCCGACTGACATGAATATCTAACGAAAATCCGCCGTTGACAATATCGTTCACCGCCACCGTTAACGGGTAGTTGGTATTTTCAGCAGCGAAGACCACCGAACCCAGCGCATCGGTCTCTTCGGTATGCTGCGCACTGCCGCCTTGATAGCGGTAGTTGAGCAGCGAGCTGAATAATGGCGTCTGATTGCTCAAGCCACTACACTGCTGAGCCAAAGCTAATGAAGTATGCTCATGTTCGAGTAATTCACCCAACCGTTGTTGTGTCTGGGTCAGTGCCGATTCTGCCGATGCACCGGCAAAAGAAAGCCGTAACGGCAGGGTATTGAGGAACATTCCGAGCACGCGATCAGCCCCTTCCCCGCCAGCCATACGACCGAACAGCACGGTGCCGAAAACCACATCGTCCTGCCCCGTGGCCATACGCACCACTAATCCCCATGCGAGATGGAATAATGCAGCCGGACTCAGACCTTTCTGACGCGCCAGCACGCGCAACTGCTGCGCCAGATGCGGCTCAATCGCGACGTGAACCCCTTCTTCCAGTTCACTTTGTGTCTGTAGTCCGAATGGTACACAAGGTTCATCAAGGTCACCCAGCAACGCTTGAAAATAACGCAAATGGTCATCGCGGTCAGACTGGTTCAGCGTGGTTTGCGCGACAAAATTACGGAACGGTAGCGGCTTGGGCAGCAGCGCTTCCTGCCCCGTCACGTAAGACTGCACCTCTTCAACCAGTAATTCCAGCGTGGTGTGGTCATTACATAAATGATGGAATAAAAAGCACAACAGCCAGCGCTCTTGCGCCGGATCTGCGACTTTATAAATTTCAATCATCGGCGCATGCTGAATATCCATCCGGGTCCGGGCCGGATCAAAGTGACGGCTCAGTGCCTCGGCCACATCATCGGTCTGTTCAACGTGATCAAGCTGAGAAGCATTGAGGGTTTTCAGTACCACCGGAGCTTCACGCCACACCACTTGGACGGGCGTATTCAGGCCATCCCAAACGACGGCGGTGCGCAAAATGTCATGGCGCTGCACCACCTGCTGCAGTGCGCTCATGAACGTCTCGATTTCCGCTTCATTCCTGAAACTTTGAATAAACCGGGTAATGTACGGGTCACCTTGTTCGGCCAGTAAATGGTGGAATAAGATCCCCTCCTGAAGTGGTGCCAGCGGATAAATATCTTGAATATTCGCCGCACCGCCAACAACAGTCTGGCTGATCCGATCGATCTCTGACTGCTCCAGAGTCACTAACGGCAGCATTTCTGGGGTAATATGCTGACAGTCTGCCGGAATCAAATTCGGTGGAATCTCGCTCTGCTGAGCCGGGTTGAGTGCAATCAGTGTTTCAGCCAGTGCCGCCAAAGTCGGCCGGGCAAACAGATCCCGGATCACCATCTGATAACCCTGCTGACGTAACCGTTCGATCATTTGTACCGCCAGTAACGACTGACCGCCGAGTTCAAAGAAGTTATCATCCCGGCCTACGTGTTCTACACCGAGTAACGCGGACCAGATGTCAGCCAAAGTGGATTCAACGACACCTTCGGGCGCGGCAAACGCCTGACGGACAAAAGCACTTTCATCTGGCTCAGGCAGAGCTTTGCGGTCAACTTTACCGTTAGCGTTGAGCGGCATTTTATCCAGTGCGACATATGCTTTCGGCACCATGTAATCGGGCAAACGCTCAGCTAACCGCGATTTCAGTTCGGCTGCCGTGACGTGCTGATCTTGTGTAGTAAAATAAGCGACAAGACGTTTCGAACCGGCATCCGCACCTTGGGCAAGCACAACCGCACTATCAGCACCACTTGAGAGCAATGCCACTTCGATTTCACCCAATTCAATCCGGAATCCGCGGATCTTGACCTGAAAATCGTTCCGGCCGATAAATTCAATCGTGCCGTCTTGATGTCTGTAGCCCAAATCGCCGGTTTTATACATCCGTGCATTCGGTAGCGGTGAATACGGATCAGGCACAAAACGCTCTGCGGTCAACTCATCTTGATTGAGATACCCCAACGCGACCCCGTCACCACCGATATATAACTCACCGACCACGCCTTGTGGCACCGGTTGGCCCTGACTGTTCAACAAATACACCTGCGTATTGCCGATAGGATAACCAAGCGGAATACTTACAGCATCTTCACCCACGACAGTGACTTCATGAGTTAAAGCAAAGGTGGTGGTTTCTGTCGGACCATAGCAGTTCAACACATGCTGTGGTGCACTCTCAGACAACACCCGACGAATCACGGCCGGTTCAAGTGCATCACCACCGACCAACAGATAACGCAGGCTAGGGAATACTGATTTCAAGCCTTGTGCATACTGATTAAACAAGCCAACCGTCAGCCACAGAATACTGACCTGATGCTGAGTCAGCGCTTGAGCGAAGGTCTGGACATTCAGTAAGGTGTCTTGCTCAATCACAACCACCGCAGCGCCGTTAAGCAGCGGTGCCCACACTTCTAAGGTGGTGGCATCAAATGCCGGGTTGGCCGCGAACGAAAAACGGTCTGAGGGTTGAATCGTCATATAACCATTATTGAGCACCAGTCGCGCGATCCCTTTGTGGGGGACGACGACACCTTTTGGCTGACCCGTTGAGCCCGAGGTGTACATGACATAAGCCGGAGACTCACCGCTGACGGCCACCGATACCGGTTCATCACGGCTCTCCGTGATCAGCGACGCATCCATCTCCAAGACCTTCAGAGACGGGTAATCTGCCGCCGCACCCGGTTCTGCAATCAGAATGGTCGCACCGCTATTGTCCAGTACATAATCCAGTCGCTCGGTCGGGGCAGCCGGATCGAGCGGCACATACACCGCGCCGACTTTGAGAACCGCCAGCTCCGCCTGAATCAAAGCAGCGGAACGAGGCAGCCGCATCGCGACTCGCTGCCCCGGCTGAACGCCAAGCGTCTGCAGTCTGTAAGCCAGCGCATTCGCTCTTGCCTCCAGCATGGCATAAGTCAGATCGCCATCATCGGTCACCACCGCTGTCGCATCGGGTGATGCACTGACCTGCTCTGTAAACAGCGCATGAACGCCCTTATCTGCGGGATAATCGTAACGGGTCTGGTTGTATTGATGAATGACCGTTTGGAATTCATCCTCACCGAGAATCGGTAACGCGGTGACCGGTAATTCGGGCTGTTCAACCATACCTTGCAGTAATCGGATCCAATAGCCGAGATAGCGCTCCACGGTCGCTTGTTTAAACAAGGCAGTCGCATAATTCAGATAGCCGGACAGGGAGTCACCCGATTCGCTGAGGAGCAGACTCAAATCAAACTTGGCCGTCTTAAACGGCTCTTCTTCGGGAGATAAGGAAATGCCGGGCAGGCTCAACGTTGAGTCCGGCAGGTTCTGCAGGGCAAAGATCACCTGAAACAGCGGTGTATAAGCCGGATCCCGGCTTGTCAGCGTCGCCTCAACCACCTGTTCAAACGGAATATCCTGATTGGACTGTGCCGCCAGAGCCGTGGCTTTCACTTGTGCCAGTAACGCGGGCGTGTCGGGCTGCTGACTTAAATCCACCCGGAGTGCCTGCGTATTGACAAACATCCCGATCAGGCCTTCCAACTCAGCGCGATTACGTC
Organism: Vibrio rubrogenes; assembly: GCF_059641415.1. Classification (NCBI taxonomy): domain Bacteria; kingdom Pseudomonadati; phylum Pseudomonadota; class Gammaproteobacteria; order Vibrionales; family Vibrionaceae; genus Vibrio; species Vibrio rubrogenes. Next base: position 1,420 of record NZ_JCARSY010000071.1, on the reverse strand, counting down.
CGGCGACCGGCGCACCGATCACCACATCATCCTGACTGGACAGCCGGCTCATCAACGTTGCCCAACTGGCAAACAACGTCATAAACAGGGTGGTATCATGACGCTGCCCCAACGCTTTCAACGCTGCGGTTAATGTCCGGTCCAAGGTGAAATTCACACTGGCACCGGCATGGTCTTGCACTGCCGGGCGTGGAAAATCGGTTTTGAGCGCCAGACACTCAGGCGCATCTTTCAGTTGCTCAATCCAGTAGTCTCGTTGACGGGGAATGACCGATTCGGCAAAAGATTGTTGCCAGTGAGCATAATCGGCAAACTGAATCGGTAACGGCGGCAGCGGGTTGCTTTGCCCCTGACACAACGCGGCATACAGCATGCCGACTTCGCGGATAAACACACTCATCGACCAGCCATCGGCTATCGCATGATGTAACGCGACACGCAGCACGAACTCATGTTCCTGAACATGAACCAGTTCGGCTCTGACCAGCGGCCCTACCGATAAATCAAAATGGGGCAGATAAGGCTCGGAGAGATCAATCAGATCAACTTGATCGCGTGAGATCTCATCGAGTAAAAACCCCTCATCCGCAGGCATGACCCGTTGTAAGGGCTGACCATCCCGAGTCGTAAAAATCGTTCTGAGGGATTCATGGCGGGAGACCATCTGATCCAGTGTTGCTCGCAATATGGCGATATTCAGCTGACCTTTCAGCCGGAATGAACCGTTAATAATATAGGCATCGGATGCACTCGGTTCCATTGCCGACAAAAACCAGATCCGTCGCTGTGCCAGCGCTAAAGGCTCTCCTTCCGGAGAGCGGGCTACAGGAGCAATGGCCGCAGACTTTTCTTTCTTTTTCCGCTTCAGGCCTCGTGCTTTTGCCAACTCAAATAATTTAACCACGTCATCGCCAGACAAATTATTCATCGATGCACCTAAATCATCATTTGTACTCATGGTGTATGTCTCCCATTATTCTGCTAAATCCATTAAATCGCTGACATCAAACTCAGCAAGACCGATATAAGCCACACGTTGACTAAACGCGGCTAATGTGGGATGAGAGAAAAGCTCAACCAATGGCACTTCCAAATCCAGTTCATTGCGAATTCTTGAAATTAATTGGGCAGCCAGCAATGAATGTCCTCCCAACTCAAAGAAGCTGTCCTGACGACCGACGGCTTCAACCTGAAGTAGCGCTTGCCAAATATCAGCAACCATCTCTTCGAGATCGCCCAGCGGTGCTTCATACTCCCGGCGCACCAATGCGCTTTCATCCGGCTCGGGCAATGCCCGGCGGTCAACCTTACCGTTCGCCGTCAGTGGCATCTCAGCCAGCGCAACATAAGCCGCCGGTACCATGTAATCCGGTAAATGCGACGCCAGACGCGCCTTCAGTTCACTCGCTGTCAGTGACGC
>NZ_JCARSY010000070.1:0-5963 GCF_059641415.1 Vibrio rubrogenes | reverse complement strand
GTTCCGTCAAGTTGAACGGGTATAGTTCCGTTGTTACGTACATTTACGTGCATTAGTGTACGTTTATCATTATAAATTGCGCTTATTAACTCACAAGCCGCATCTGAATAATATGTACCACCGCGTTCTTCAAGCTGCTTTGGTTTAACGTCTAAATTTAAATCTTCGTACAATTTAAATAATTCGGTCTCTATAGCCTGAACTTCTTCTCCACGGGTTACATAGTTTTCACATTTCAATTCCTTCAATTCCGCATCATCTTGTTTATAATAATATTGATGATAACCACAGGGTAAAGCACCAAGCTGCATGAGTTGTTCCGGTACCCATTCAACTTTACCAAGGTTTTTGGGAAGTTCAAAATCCTCACCTTGACACATTTTTTCTAGTAGCTCTTTAATCCGATCCTTTCCATTATCCCAGACATGAAAGGCATGGATAAAATGGTTCAGCCCTGCAAACTGGACTTGAATATTTTTACCTAATAGCTCTTCAATACCGTATTGCGTAATAACAGGAACATTACACAGGCCAATGACTTTAACGTTTGTATGTTTTAAAACTGCCTCAGTAATAATGCCAGAAGGATTCGTAAAATTAATCAACCAGGCATCAGGGCAAATATCTTCTATGTCTCTACATAAGTCCAAAGTGACAGGGATTGTACGCATCGCCTTTGCAAATCCTCCAATCCCATTCGTTTCTTGCCCGATCATTCCATAGCGATGTCCAAGCAGTTCATCTTCAATACGCGCAGGAATCATACCAACCCGCATTTGTGAACATACAAAAGAAGCGCCTGACAATGATGCTCTTCTATTGAAACTAATATTTAATTCAATATCTAAGCCGGATTTCTTGATCATCCTTTTAGCAAGAGCTCCAACCGTTTCAACTTTATATCGTCCCTCTTCAATATCGAATAAATCTATGTGAGTAATCGGAAGTTCATTATAACGTTTAATGAATCCTTCGATAATTTCTGGAGTATAACTTGATCCTCCACCAATAATTGTTATTTTAAGCAATTTATTTACTCCTGTTAATTTTATATAATTCGATTATTTCACTTGCAATATCACGACAAAGCATACCTGTCATAATATGATCTTGAATATGAGTTAGAATAAGAGTCATCTTTATTTTTCCCTCCCCTTCATCCAAGCCAATAAGGTATGTCTGATCTTTATGAACTTTGTTTAGCATCTCATCAGCTTGATCAAGCATTTTTAAAGACTCTTCAATATTCCCCGATCTTGCATGTCTCATTGCTTCCATAGTTGCTGAACGTGCACTACCAGCAGAACACAACAAACCCATCAAATATTCTTCACTTAACACTGGAGAATTTTCATTTAAATCTATTTTTGACATTTAATAATCCTTTATTTTTCATGAATACGTAAGAATTTAATATATTTATCACTAATATTCCTATGGCCGCAATTCATTAATTTCCATATTATTTTCATTGTATAATTTAGCTTTTTCTTCATCTACGAGTTGCTTCTCATACATTTTAAAGAATGGATAGTAAATAATTCCTGCGACGACCAAGTTAATCATGACAACAAAGAAGGCTTGTACCGACCAATTGGTAGCCCACATGGCTCCAATTGGAGCAGGGGTAGTCCAAGGTGGAATTGCCACAATACGATTTAGCAATTCAAATTTAAATGAAAACCACGTAATTACACCACAGATTTGAGGCGCTAAAACCCAAGGGATGAAAAAAGTCGGGTTCATAACGATCGGAGTACCAAATGAAACTGGTTCGTTAATATTAAATACTCCCGGGATCAATGACATTTTACCAATAGCTTTCAAATGCTGAGATCGTGAGCGAATAAAGAGCAATACAAGTGCTATTGTAGCGCCTGAGCCCCCGACCTGAATAAAGAAGTCGATTAGCGGTTGTGCAAAGATTGTAGGTAATTCCGTACCAGGAACACCTTGTGCTAAAGCTTGTTGGTTAACTGTTAAATTTGATAGAAGAAAAGGAGTTATAATACCACCAGTAATTGCTGCACCATGTACACCTGCCCACCATAAAACCTGCGCAATAAAGGTAACGAGTAAGACAGCGCCTAAAGAGTCAGAGGCAGATACTAGAGGTTTGAACAATTCCATAATAGCTTCTGGAAGAATAAAACCAGTTTCATTGTAGATAAATAAATTTAGTGGATAAATTGTTATCACTACAACTAAGACTGGAATTAATAAATCAAAAGATTGACGAATTTTTTCTGGAACTTGTTGAGGTAGTTTTAAACCAATATTATATTTATGCAAAAAATTCATCATTTCTGGAATATAAATACCAATTAGCATGGCCGTAAATATTCCCTTCCCTCCCATGTTATCTGTTGAAATAACACCATCTCCCATGGGGGCTGCAACTAATAAAAAAGTAGATAATGAGAGTAAACTTGCCAAGTGTGGGTTAAGTGTTTTGTAATTTCTTGCCAAATTATATCCAAGGCCTGATACTATCCACAAAGTCATGATACCCATGGTATAGTGAAAAGGTAACATAATTTGTTCTTTGTAGTTTGCTGCGAAAGTTGACCATAAATTTGTAGATGTTTTATCAAACGGTGGATAGGCAACTACTAATAAAAATGACCCCACAATGATAAAAGGAATTGCACCAATAAATGCATCCCTAATAGCCATAACGTGTCTTTGAGCTCCAACTTTACCGGCTATTGGAGCAAGTGTATATTCTAGAAAACTAAAAATTTTATTTTTCATATTTTCATTTCCTATGTTTAGCTACTTTTTAGCGCTAATGCTTGCGTTAAAATTTCGTCACCATTTAGTGTTCCATACAGCATCATGTTTATTTTTGCACATTTTTTCCCTTCATCTTCACATCTCTTATTGAAGTCATCAAACTTATAGCTGACTTGTGGTGCCACAAGACAAATATCATATTGATTTATTACGTCCTCAAATTCAGATATTGAATATGCTTTTATTTCAACATCGATTTCTCTTTTTTTTGCAGCTTCTAGCATATTATTTACAACCATAGAGGTAGACATGCCCGCTGCACAACACAGGAATATTTTTGTAGTCATAATTATCTCTTAATTAAAAAATGGTATGTTATTAAACAAAATACAATTGGTTCGGTAATAATAATTTCCTTAAAATAAATAGTTCTCCCTATAATATTTAATTACAATATTAATATGATATGTTCATTCAACTTCTGAATAAGAGTAATCATTTTTTAATGATACTCTTACTCATGTATTTCATTATTTTTTTAAAATTAAATCATAACCATATATAAATATCATTGCTAATCATTGTTATATGAATAGAATTCAAAACTATATTCACTTAACTTAAAATAGTTAATACTATATTCAAAAATAGTACCATCATCGAGCTCTCCAATAGAGATAACTTTCAATAAGGGATAGTTTTCACTAGTAGATAGTAATTTTGCTAGTTTCTTTCCTGCTAATTCAGGAAGTACAATTTGCTTACTTCTTGATATACGAAGCCCCTTAGATTTGATGTATTCATATTTTGACTCCCTCATCACATCAACAGTTAAATCAGAAAACAGAGATAAAGGCATGTATGTACGCTCCACCATTTCTGGTTCTCCATTAATAAATCTAACCCTCTCGACATGATATACCATATCATGCGTATCAAGATTTAACTTTGAGCCCACCACAATATCAGATTCTAATATTTCGAAAGTGAGTACTTCTGTTGTCAAATCTTTTCCTTGAGATTTCACCTCTTTATAAAAACCTAATAATTCAGATGCTCCATGTATTGCCAACTTGTTCTTTTTAACAAATGTTCCTGTTCCTTTTATCCTGAATAAAAAGTCTTGCTCAACCAGTAATGCAAGAGATTTTCTTAGCGTCATTCTACTGACGTTGTAAATCTCGCACAGAGTGCTTTCTGAGGGCAGCATACAACCTTCTTCATATTCTCCGGAACTAATTCTTTCAATTAAGTCATCAACAATTTGTAAATAGACTGATTTCATTTATTCTTACACCTCGTTTTCTTTTTTGAGTATACACCACCTATACATCATGTCTATAACGACGAGGCAAAAACCTATACATGATGTATACGTAGAGGATTAAAAATTAAGAATAGTAGGAATTTAATCCAATATATTCAATATGATAACGCTTATTGATCAAGTTCACATTTTTAGATTTTTAATGTTAGTGAATCCCAGTTTTTCTTGATACTAAGAAAAAATGAAAGTAGTCATTAATCTAACATTGGATATAACTGCCAGCTGTGAAGTTTATTCTGCTACCTTTATCATGGCATTTTGTCAGATAAAGGTATTATTAAACCAACAGCATATGCAATCGTATTTTAAAAGATACCCATGCTCATAACAAAAATGGCGGCAATCGATGTGATTGCCGCCATTTCAGGATGATACTTTAATACTCAGTATGAATCTTTATTACTTAGTATGAATCTTTATTACTTAGTATGAGACTTTTTACTCTCCAACAATTGTAGTGTGGCTTTCCACACTTGGTTCATTTTTTCTTCTTGAGTGATCATTTGTAGCCTTCATCGTGAAAGTATGTAAAAGAAGAAATCCAAATTCGCAGATGCACCACCTATTGATTCTGATATCAATGAAGCTAACGCACTCATCGAAGAGTTATGGGGACAGCTTCGCCACTATTCCACTATTTCGCCACTATGAAGACAAGCTAAAAACCAGTTACTCTAATTTTTCAAAACCACCGTCTTCGGATGGCCCAAAAGAGCGAGCTGAGAGAAAAAAGCTCAAAGCTCTGGTGACCGCTATCCGAGATAGCATCCAAACAGCGCCGTTAGCTCATGTGACGAAACTTCCCACCCTCGTAATGGTGAAGAGAGCTTACGTTGGTGTTGACTGGTCGCAGTGAAGACTGATAACTGAATGACCAGCATCCATAAAGACGCTGGTTTATCTAGTTTAGGCGGTTATTGAACTGAGTTGACTACGATATAAAATTATATCTTCTATAGTTAAAACTGGCATGTTATGAGAATTAGCAAAATCAATCACTTCTAGGGTATTAGCCATTGTACCGTCATAGTTAGTAAGCTCACATAGTAGACCTACTGGTTGAAGGCCAGCCATTTGCATTAGATCAATTGTCCCCTCTGTATGACCTCTACGGCTCAATACGCCCCCATTCCTAGCTCGGAGAGGAAATACATGACCAGGTCGAGCTAAATCACTCGGTACAGCACTTGGTTCTATCGCTGCCTTTACTGTAGCAACACGATCTCGGGCTGAAACTCCCGTAGTTACTCCTATTTTTGCTTCAATTGATACCGTAAAAGCGGTTTTGTTAACACTGGTATTAGTATCAACCATAGCTTGTAGATCTAATCGATCGGCATGTTCTTCTGTAAGGCACAGGCAAACGATACCGCTACACTCTCGAATCATGAGGGCCATTTGCTTGTCAGTAATATGCTCAGCAGAAAAAATCAGATCTCCTTCATTCTCTCTGTTTTCATCATCTAGCAACATGACTCCTTGACCATGTTGTAGAGCTGTTAGAGCATTTTCGACACGGGTGATTGAATTACCAAAGTTGGCAAGTAATGATGTTTGATTCATGGTTTCTCCAAATTTATTACCAGAATCAGGGCTAGTTTGGAGGGATAAAACACAATGCGAAATACACAGTTTCCTCGCACTGAATGTTGCGATAAATCTAGTGTGTTTAAATTCTCTCTCATCCGGACTATAACCGTCGGCCCAGGATTCTCACCTGATCTGCTGACCTCGACAAATCGAGCGCTCGCGGGCTTATCGTTTTAGATATACCGCCGGTGGGGAATTCCACCCCGCCCTGAGAATTACATTTATTGTCCATAGCTTGAACAATATAAGCCTATAACAATAAGTTACACAATGGAATTAAAAAAAGACATAAGATTATCGTTAAAAAAAA
>NZ_JCARSY010000007.1:0-172648 GCF_059641415.1 Vibrio rubrogenes | reverse complement strand
TGATTTGACTCCGCACTAGTAAAAAGGGCATCATTTGATGCCCTTTTTCTGCGCTGAAGATTTATTTTGACGATTTGTTAGTCAAAAGTAAAAGGTTTGAGACAGAGAAGGTGTCTTTGTTTCTGAAAATAAGCTTCGAACGCTTATTTTTGTTAGTTTGCCCTGCAACAGTGGGGTTTATTGTCGTCTATATTTAGATTTGTGACAGGTTGGGTTATGAAAGCAAATCATGCTGAAACTCCTGAGAGCTCAAATGCAGCAGATAAACTGAAGTGGTTGATTGCTATTGTTCTGTTGGCTACCGCTGTTGTGGGTAACTCCTTTTATGGTGAAACGGTTTCTGTCGTTATTCGTTCTGCTGGTGTTATTGTCTTAATTGCTGCCGCATTGGGTATTGCAGCGATTACTGTGAAAGGTAAAGAAGCGGTGAGCTTCGCGCGAGAAGCGCGTATGGAAATTCGCAAAGTAATATGGCCTACACGTCAGGAAACCGTGCAAACCACATTAATTGTTCTGGCCGTCTGTGTTGTGATGGCTCTGGCGTTATGGGGTATTGACGGTATTATGGTTCGCCTTGTTGCATTTGCGACTGGAGTATAGAGGGTTTAATTCATGAGTGAAGCTCCCAAAAAACGCTGGTATGTTGTTCAAGCCTTCTCTGGATTTGAAGGTCGAGTGGCACAGTCACTGCGTGAACATATCAAAATGCATGGAATGGAAGAGTTGTTTGGTGAAGTATTAGTGCCAACGGAAGAAGTTGTCGAAATGCGTGCCGGCCAACGGCGTAAAAGTGAAAGAAAATTCTTCCCGGGCTATGTACTCGTCCAGATGATCATGAATGATGAATCTTGGCACTTGGTGCGTAGTGTTCCCCGAGTGATGGGATTTATCGGTGGGACATCTGATCGTCCGGCACCGATTACCGATAAAGAAGCCGATGCGATATTGAATCGGCTGGAGAAAGCGAGTGAAGCGCCACGGCCGAAAACGATGTTTGAAGCTGGTGAAGTCGTTCGGGTTAACGATGGGCCATTTGCTGACTTCAACGGAACTGTCGAAGAGGTTGATTACGAAAAGAGCCGTTTAAAAGTCTCTGTTTCAATATTCGGCCGGGCAACCCCCGTTGAGCTTGAATTCGGTCAGGTTGAAAAATTAGATTAAAAAACCATCTTTTTAGACTTGTTTAAGGCGCGGAATTTGACTATAATTTCGCGCCTTTTTACAGGTCTTCACTAGAAACGGGGAGCTGATCAGTGGATTAGCGTTAGTACCCATTATGTAGGAAATATCATGGCTAAGAAAGTTGAAGCTTATATCAAGCTGCAAGTTGCAGCAGGTATGGCAAACCCAAGTCCACCAGTTGGTCCAGCTCTGGGTCAGCGTGGTGTTAACATCATGGAATTCTGTAAAGCGTTTAATGCGAAAACAGAATCTGTAGAGAAAGGTCTTCCGATTCCAGTTGTTATCACTGTATACAGCGACCGTTCTTTCACTTTTGAAACTAAGACACCACCAGCGGCTGTTCTTCTGAAGAAAGCAGCAGGCATCAAGTCTGGCTCTGGTCGTCCGAATACAGAAAAAGTGGGCACAGTAACTGACGCGCAAATTCAGGAAATCGCAGAAACTAAAGCTGCGGATATGACTGGTGCAGATATCGAAGCAATGAAGCGTTCTATCGCGGGTACTGCTCGTTCAATGGGTCTAGTGGTAGAGGGTTAATATCATGGCAAAACTAACTAAGCGTATGCGTACTATCCGCGAGAAAGTGGATGTTACTAAAGAGTATGATATCAACGAAGCTGTTGCATTGCTGAAAGAGCTGGCAACTGCAAAATTTGTTGAGTCTGTTGACGTTGCTGTGAACTTAGGCATCGATGCACGTAAATCTGATCAGAACGTTCGTGGTGCAACTGTACTGCCTCATGGTACTGGTCGTGAAGTCCGTGTTGCTGTTTTCACTCAAGGTGCAAACGCTGATGCAGCAAAAGAAGCTGGTGCTGACCTTGTTGGTATGGAAGATCTTGCTGAGCAAGTGAAAAAAGGCGAACTGAACTTTGACGTTGTCGTTGCATCTCCAGATGCAATGCGTGTTGTGGGTCAGTTAGGTACTATCCTTGGCCCTCGTGGCCTGATGCCAAACCCTAAAGTTGGTACTGTAACACCAAACGTTGCTGAAGCGGTTAAGAACGCGAAGGCTGGTCAGGTTCGTTACCGTAATGACAAAAATGGGATCATCCATACAACAATCGGTAAAGTTTCTTTCGATGTTGAACAATTGAAAGAAAACTTGGAAGCACTGATCGTTGCTCTGAAAAAAGCAAAACCATCTACATCGAAAGGGGCTTACGTGAAGAAAGTAAGTCTTTCTACAACGATGGGCGCTGGTGTTGCAATTGATCAGGCAACCTTAAGCACTCAAGCTTAATCTATTTGCTAAGGCGTAAAATTCATGTATAATTTTGCGCCTGATAATATTTGTGGTTGGGGCTGAACCTTGGTTCTTTGAACTATAATCCAGTCTCCGTCCAAGACCGTAGGCGTCGTCTCTGACGGCTTAATCAAACCTACGTAGATGGTGCCCGAACTGACGAAAGCTCTATTTTTTATAACTTTCTTCTGGGACTGCACCTAAAAAGCTCTCACTGTTGATGAGAATAGTGAGTGGTGTAACGACAACCAGGAGTAAATCCAAGATGGCTTTAAATCTTCAAGACAAAAAAGCAATTGTTGCTGAAGTCAACGAAGCAGCCAGTGGTGCACTTTCTGCAGTTGTTGCTGATTCTCGTGGTGTTGAAGTAAGTGCGATGACTTCTCTGCGTAAACAGGCTCGTGAAGCCGGTGTTTACATGAGAGTTGTTCGTAACACACTAGCACGCCGCGCAGTTGAAGGCACAGACTACGAATGTCTGAAAGACGTATTCGTAGGTCCTACTTTGATTGGTTTCTCTACTGAGCACCCTGGTGCTGCAGCACGTCTTTTCAAAGACTTTGCAAAAGAGAATAAAGATTTTGAGATCAAAGCAGCTGCATTCGAAGGTTCTATCGCTGATGTCGAAGTACTCGCAACGCTACCAACTTACGACGAAGCTATTGCACGTCTGATGATGTGCATGAAAGAAGCTTCTGCTGGCAAGCTGGCACGTACTATCGCTGCTATCCGCGACCAAAAACAAGAAGCTGCATAAGGCTTGCTTTTTACTGGTTGCTTATTAAACTAATTGTTGACTTAGAAGAGAATTGTTATGTCTATTACTAACGAGCAAATCCTAGACGCTATTGCAGAAATGTCTGTAATGCAAGTTGTTGAACTGATCGAAGCAATGGAAGAGAAATTTGGTGTTTCTGCTGCTGCTGCTGTTGTTGCTGGTGGCGCTGCTGCTGCTGGTGAAGCTGCTGCTGAACAAACTGAATTCGACGTTGTCCTAGCTTCTGCTGGCGCGAACAAAGTTGCTGTAATCAAAGCAGTTCGTGGCGCAACTGGTCTGGGTCTGAAAGAAGCGAAGGCTCTTGTTGACGGCGCTCCAGCTCCGATCAAAGAAGGCATTGAGAAAGCAGAAGCTGAAGCTCTTAAAGCACAACTTGAAGAAGCTGGTGCAACTGTTGAGCTTAAGTAATTCTTACTTAATCGCTTAGCCGAAAGGCTAATGGCTGGTGGTTTATTGACCACCGGCCTTTTTGCGCTGTAGGGTGTCGATGAATTTTCCTACTGTTTAGTCATTCGACATTCGTGCAAAAAAACGTTTATCTCAACGTGGTTAAACGTCACTACAATAAACAGTTAGTTAGTCACTGCCGTTTCCCTTTAATGCAAAGGCGGGCAGTTTGGGTCACTTATCAGCGAGCTGAGGAACCCCATGGTTTACTCCTATACCGAGAAAAAGCGCATCCGCAAGGACTTTGGTACTCGTCCACAAGTGTTGGACATTCCATACCTGCTATCGATCCAGCTCGATTCGTTCGACAAATTTATCGAACAGGATCCTGAAGGACAATATGGTCTAGAGGCTGCTTTTCGTTCTGTGTTTCCTATCCAGAGCTATAATGGCAACTCTGAGCTGCAATACGTTAGCTACCGTCTTGGTGAGCCAGTTTTTGATGTTAAAGAATGTCAAATTCGTGGTGTAACTTATTCAAAACCTCTGCGTGTAAAATTACGCTTGGTTATTTTTGATAAAGACGCACCAGCGGGTACTGTCAAAGATATTAAAGAACAAGAAGTCTACATGGGTGAAATCCCACTCATGACAGATAATGGTACTTTTGTAATTAATGGTACTGAGAGGGTTATCGTATCCCAGCTGCACCGAAGCCCCGGCGTGTTCTTCGACAGCGATAAGGGTAAGACCCACTCATCTGGAAAAGTCCTTTATAACGCACGTATCATTCCTTACCGTGGTTCGTGGCTTGATTTCGAATTCGATCCGAAAGACAACTTGTATGTTCGTATCGACCGTCGTCGCAAACTACCAGCTTCTATTATTCTGCGTGCGTTAGGAAAGACAACAGAAGAGATTTTGGATATTTTCTTCGAAAAAATCCATTTTGAAGTGAAAGATCAAACGCTGATGATGGCTTTGATTCCTGAACGTTTACGTGGTGAAACCGCCAGCTTTGATGTTGAAGCAAACGGAACGGTTTATATCGAAAAAGGACGTCGCGTTACTGCTCGTCACATTCGTCAGCTGGAAAAAGACGCCGTTGAATTTATCGAAGTGCCTGTCGAATATATTGTCGGCAAGGTTGCAGCGAAAGATTACGTGAATGAAGCGACAGGAGAGCTGATTGTTGCAGCAAACCAAGAGCTGAGCCTCGAAGCGTTAGCTAATCTCTCTCAAGCTGGTTATAAGAAGATTGAGGTTCTATATACCAATGACCTTGATCACGGCTCATTTATGTCAGATACGTTGCGTATCGACAGCACAACAGATCGTATTTCAGCACTTGTTGAAATCTATCGAATGATGCGCCCTGGTGAGCCACCAACAAAAGAAGCCGCAGAGACACTGTTTGACAGTCTGTTCTTCTCGGAAGACCGTTATGATCTTTCAACCGTTGGACGGATGAAGTTCAATAGTTCTATTGAACGGGATGATGCAGAAGATCTAGGTACGCTTGATGAATTCGATATCATCGAAGTAATGAAAAAACTGATCGCGATCCGTAATGGTATCGGTGAAGTCGATGATATAGACCACTTGGGTAACCGCCGTATTCGTAGCGTCGGTGAAATGGCTGAAAACCAATTCCGTGTCGGTCTTGTTCGTGTCGAGCGTGCGGTAAAAGAGCGTTTGAGTCTGGGTGATCTAGACAACGTGATGCCACAAGATCTGATCAATGCCAAGCCTATTTCGGCAGCAGTGAAAGAGTTCTTCGGTTCTTCTCAGCTATCTCAGTTTATGGACCAGAACAACCCATTGTCAGAAGTAACGCATAAGCGTCGTATTTCTGCATTAGGTCCTGGTGGTCTGACACGTGAGCGTGCTGGGTTTGAAGTGCGAGACGTTCACGTGACGCACTATGGACGTTTATGTCCGATTGAAACACCTGAAGGACCAAACATCGGTCTGATCAACTCATTGTCTGCATTTGCACGCTGTAATGAATATGGTTTCCTTGAAACGCCTTATCGTCGTGTTGTTGATGGTGTGGTGACGGATGAAGTGGAATATTTATCTGCGATCGAAGAAGGTCAGTTCGTCATTGCTCAGGCAAACGCCAAACTGACTGAAGAAAGTACTTTTGCTGATGAATTGATCACGGCTCGCCAGAAAGGTGAATCAGGTCTGCACCCTCGTGAACATGTCAACTATATGGACGTTGCGACCAACCAGGTTGTATCGATTGCAGCATCGCTCATCCCATTCCTTGAGCATGATGATGCGAACCGTGCCTTGATGGGTGCGAACATGCAACGTCAGGCAGTACCAACACTTCGTGCGGATAAGCCGTTGGTCGGTACTGGTATTGAACGTAATGTCGCTGTGGATTCTGGTGTAACTGCGGTTGCTAAACGTGGTGGTCATGTTCAGTCTGTGGATGCGTCTCGCATCGTTATCAAAGTTAATGAAGATGAGTTGATTCCGGGCGAAGCAGGCATTGATATCTATAACCTGACTAAATATACGCGTTCTAACCAAAACACATGTATTAACCAGCGTCCTTGTGTGATGCCGGGTGAACCTGTGGCGCGTGGTGATGTGCTTGCTGACGGTCCTTCAACAGACCTTGGTGAACTGGCACTTGGGCAAAATATGCGTATCGCATTCATGCCTTGGAATGGTTATAACTTCGAGGACTCGATCCTTGTTTCTGAGCGTGTTGTTCAGGAAGACCGGTTTACAACCATTCACATTCAAGAGCTTTCTTGTGTTGCTCGCGATACCAAGCTAGGTGCTGAAGAAATCACTGCGGATATTCCAAACGTTGGTGAAGCGGCACTATCCAAATTGGATGAGTCTGGGATTGTCTACATCGGTGCTGAAGTCAAAGGTGGCGATATTCTGGTTGGTAAAGTGACGCCAAAAGGCGAAACGCAGCTGACACCGGAAGAAAAACTACTCCGTGCGATCTTTGGTGAGAAAGCTTCAGACGTGAAAGATACGTCCCTGCGTGTACCAAATTCAGTTTCAGGAACGATTATCGATGTTCAAGTCTTCACTCGTGATGGCGTTGAAAAAGATAAACGTGCACTTGAAATCGAACAGATGCAGCTAAAAGAAGCGAAAAAAGACCTGACAGAAGAGTTCCAAATTCTGGAAGGTGGTTTGCTTGCCCGTGTGAAAGCGGTTCTGCTGTCTGGCGGTTATTCTGAAGCGAAGCTTCATTCGATTGAACGCAAGAAATGGCTGGAACAAACGCTGGAAGATGATGATCTTCAGTTACAACTTGAGCAGCTTGCTGAGCAATGGGATGAACTGAAAGCCGATTTCGATAAGAAATTTGAAGCGAAGCGCCGTAAGATCACTCAAGGTGATGACCTTGCCCCGGGTGTTCTGAAAATCGTCAAAGTTTATTTAGCGGTCAAACGTCGTATCCAGCCGGGTGATAAAATGGCTGGTCGTCACGGTAACAAAGGGGTTATCTCTAAAATTAACCCTGTAGAAGATATGCCATACGACGAAAACGGACGTCCTGTTGATATCGTACTTAACCCACTGGGTGTACCATCACGGATGAACATCGGTCAGATCCTTGAAGTTCACTTAGGTGCAGCGGCGAAGGGGATCGGTGACAAGATCAACCAGATGGTTAAAGAGCAGCAAGAAATTGCGAAACTACGTGAGTTCTTGCAGGAAGTTTATACGTTGGGTAATGACATTCGTCAGAAAGTGGATATTTCTGCCCTTTCAGATGAAGATATTCGTACTTTAGCGAATAACTTACGCAACGGTCTTCCAGTCGCTACGCCAGTATTCGACGGTGCAACAGAGCCAGAAATCAAGCAGCTGCTGAAACTAGCAGATTTGCCTGAGTCCGGTCAGTTGACATTGTTTGATGGCCGTACCGGTGATGCTTTTGAGCGTCCGGTTACTGTTGGTTACATGTATATGCTGAAACTGAACCACTTGGTTGATGATAAGATGCATGCTCGTTCTACGGGTTCTTACAGCCTTGTAACTCAGCAACCACTTGGTGGTAAAGCTCAGTTCGGTGGTCAGCGATTCGGTGAGATGGAAGTGTGGGCACTTGAAGCTTATGGTGCTGCTTATACACTTCAAGAAATGCTGACGGTGAAATCGGATGACGTGAATGGTCGTACGAAGATGTATAAAAACATCGTTGACGGCAATCACAGCATGGAACCGGGTATGCCAGAATCGTTCAACGTATTGTTGAAAGAGATTCGCTCACTGGGTATCAACATTGAGCTAGAAGACGAAGAGTAATTCTATTCTTGAGTAATAGAATAGGATTATCTGGTAGAAAGGCGCGACCTAGCGCCTTTTAACTCCTTACAGGAGCTGATTGTGAAAGACTTATTAAACTTTCTGAAAGCACAGCACAAGACCGAAGAATTTGATGCAATCAAAATCGGTCTTTCTTCACCCGATATGATCCGTTCGTGGTCATTTGGTGAAGTGAAAAAACCTGAAACTATCAACTACCGGACGTTCAAACCGGAGCGTGACGGTTTGTTTTGTGCGCGTATTTTTGGTCCGGTAAAAGACTATGAGTGTCTTTGCGGAAAGTACAAGCGTTTGAAACACCGTGGTGTGATTTGTGAAAAATGTGGCGTTGAAGTCACTCAGACTAAAGTTCGTCGTGACCGTATGGGACACATTGAACTGGCGTCTCCTGTTGCTCACATCTGGTTTCTGAAATCGCTTCCGTCTCGTATCGGTCTCTTAATGGATATGCCGCTACGTGATATCGAGCGTGTACTTTATTTCGAAATGTATGTCGTTACCGAACCGGGTATGACCGATCTGGAAAAAGGTCAGTTACTGACTGAAGAAGAGTATCTGGATCGTCTGGAAGAATGGGGCGACGAATTTACAGCGAAAATGGGCGCTGAAGCCATTAAGGACCTGCTGGGTTCCATGGATATGCACCATGAAGCTGAAGTGATGCGTGAAGAGTTAAATACAACAAACTCTGAAACAAAACGTAAAAAAGTGACTAAGCGTTTGAAGCTGGTTGAAGCTTTTATTGCTTCCGGAAACAATCCTGAATGGATGATTCTGACCGTGCTTCCTGTTTTGCCACCGGATTTACGTCCTTTAGTTCCTTTGGATGGCGGTCGTTTTGCGACCTCTGATCTAAATGACTTATATCGCCGTGTGATTAACCGTAACAACCGTTTGAAGCGACTGCTTGAGCTTGCAGCTCCGGATATTATTGTCCGTAACGAAAAACGGATGCTACAGGAATCAGTTGATGCATTGTTGGATAACGGACGTCGTGGACGTGCGATTACTGGTTCGAACAAGCGCCCACTGAAATCACTTGCGGATATGATCAAAGGTAAACAAGGTCGTTTCCGTCAAAACCTGCTGGGTAAACGTGTTGACTACTCCGGTCGTTCAGTAATCACCGTTGGTCCATACCTGCGTCTGCATCAGTGTGGTTTGCCGAAGAAAATGGCTTTGGAACTGTTTAAGCCATTCATTTATAGCAAGTTAGAAACTCGCGGTCTGGCGACGACGATCAAAGCTGCGAAGAAAATGGTTGAACGTGAAGAGCCAGTTGTATGGGATATTCTGGATGAAGTCATCCGTGAACACCCTGTACTTCTGAACCGTGCTCCAACACTTCACCGTTTGGGGATTCAGGCTTTTGAACCTGTTCTGATCGAAGGGAAAGCAATTCAGCTACACCCACTTGTGTGTGCGGCGTATAACGCGGACTTCGATGGTGACCAAATGGCGGTTCACGTACCATTGACACTCGAAGCACAGCTTGAAGCGCGTACGCTGATGATGTCAACCAACAACATCCTGTCGCCAGCATCTGGTGATCCAATCATCGTACCGTCACAGGACGTTGTTTTGGGTCTCTACTATATGACGCGTGAAAAGATTAATGCACCGGGTGAGGGCATGTACCTTGCTGGTCCGGCTGAAGCAGAGAAAGCATATCGCACTAAATCTGCTGCGCTTCACGCACGCGTAAAAGTCCGCATCACTGAAACTGTTCGTGATGAAGACGGCCGTGAGACGACAGAAACCAAAATGGTTGATACAACCATTGGTCGTGCAATGTTGTGGCAAATCGTGCCGAGAGGTCTGCCATATAGCCTGGTCAACCAAAAACTGGGTAAAAAGCAGATTTCGAATCTGTTGAATGAGGCTTATCGTAAACTGGGTCTGAAAGATACGGTTATCTTCGCTGACCAGATTATGTATACCGGTTTTGCTTACGCGGCATTGTCAGGCGTTTCTGTTGGTATCGACGATATGGTTGTACCACCAGCGAAATATACAGAGATCTCTGAAGCCGAAGAAGAAGTTCGTGAAATTCAGGAGCAATTCCAGTCGGGTCTTGTTACTGCCGGTGAGCGGTATAACAAGGTGATCGATATCTGGGCTTCAACCAACGATCGTGTTGCGAAAGCCATGATGGAAAACCTGTCTTCTGAAACAGTCATCAACCGTCAGGGTGATGAAGAGAAGCAAGAGTCATTCAATAGTATTTACATGATGGCTGACTCTGGTGCCCGGGGTTCTGCAGCTCAGATTCGTCAGTTGGCCGGTATGCGTGGTCTGATGGCTCGTCCGGATGGTTCGATCATCGAAACACCGATTACGGCGAACTTTAAAGAAGGCCTGAACGTTCTTCAGTACTTTATCTCAACGCACGGTGCTCGTAAGGGTCTGGCGGATACGGCACTGAAAACAGCAAACTCAGGTTATCTGACTCGTCGTCTTGTTGACGTTGCACAAGATGTTGTTGTCACTGAGCATGATTGTGGTACACACGAAGGCGTCGAGATGATGCCGCATATCGAAGGTGGTGATGTTAAAGTTGCTTTGACTGAACTTGCTTTGGGTCGTGTGGTTGCAGAAGATGTTCTCAAGCCTGGTACTGAAGAAATTCTGATTCCTCGTAACACATTGATCGACGAAAAATGGTGTCAGATCATCGATGAAAACTCAGTGGATCAACTGAGAGTTCGTTCAGTTGTAACTTGTGACTCTGATTTCGGTTGTTGTGCTCAATGTTATGGTCGTGATCTTGCTCGCGGTCATCTGGTAAACCAAGGTGAATCTGTTGGGGTTATCGCAGCACAGTCTATCGGTGAACCGGGTACTCAGTTAACGATGCGTACGTTCCACATCGGTGGTGCAGCATCGACAGCAGCAGCAGAAAACAGTATTCAGACGAAGAACAAAGGTTCTGTGAAACTGAATAATGCGAAATTCGTAACCAATAAAAACGGTAAGCTTGTGATTACCTCTCGTGCCACTGAACTGACGATTATCGATGAGTTCGGACGGACGAAAGAGAAACATAAACTGCCTTACGGTTCCTTGTTGAGCAAAGCTGACGGTGACTTAGTTGATACCGGTGAAGTTGTTGCAAACTGGGAAGCGCACACCATGCCGATCATTACCGAGGTATCAGGTCGTGTCCAATATGTTGACATGATTGATGGCGTGACCGTTTCTCGTCAAATGGATGATTTAACAGGTCTGTCTTCAAGTGAAGTGACAGAAGCTGCTGCCCGTCCTTCTGCCGGTAAAGATATGCGTCCAGCAATCAAACTGGTTGATGAGCAAGGCCGTGATGTGATGATTCCTGGTACAGATATGCCAGCTCAGTACTTCCTGCCGGGTAAAGCAATTGTGAACCTGGAAGATGGTGCGGAAGTGGGTGTCGGTGATACGTTGGCTCGTATTCCTCAGAAATCTGGCGGTAACCGCGATATTACCGGGGGTCTGCCTCGCGTTGCGGATCTGTTTGAAGCACGTAAACCTAAAGAGCCTGCGATTCTGGCTGAACACACTGGTACAGTGTCATTCGGTAAAGAAACCAAAGGTAAACGCCGTTTGATCATCACGCGTGAAGGTGGGGATACTTATGAGGAAATGGTTCCTAAGCATCGTCAGTTAAACGTGTTTGAAGGTGAGAAAGTCGAACGTGGTGACGTGATTGCCGACGGTCCGGAGTCTCCGCACGATATCTTGCGTCTGCGTGGTATTCATGCAGTTACACAGTACATTGCGAATGAAGTTCAGGAAGTTTATCGCTTACAAGGCGTTAAAATTAATGACAAGCACATTGAAACGATTGTTCGTCAGATGTTACGTAAGTGTACCATTACTTTTGCTGGTGACTCAGAGTTCCTGGCAGGAGAGCAGGTAGAATATTCTCAGGTGAAAATTGCCAACCGCCAACTGGTTGCTGAAGGCAAAGAACCTGCACGTTATGAACGTGAACTGTTAGGTATTACCAAAGCATCTTTGGCAACAGAATCATTCATTTCTGCTGCGTCGTTCCAAGAAACGACTCGCGTACTGACCGAAGCTGCGGTTTCTGGTAAGCGTGATGACTTACGTGGTCTGAAAGAGAATGTTATCGTTGGTCGATTGATTCCTGCCGGTACTGGTTTTGCCTACCATCAAGAACGTCATGCAAGACGTGATGCACAGAAAGAAGGTCCATCTGCTGAACAGGCAACGGACAACTTGGCTGCATTGCTGAATGCTGGCTTCTCGTCTGATGAGTAATCATTGCTAAATATGTAAAAAGGCGCCTTACGGCGCCTTTTTTATACCAGTATGATTTTGTGTCAGTCCATGTTCTGTGAGCTTGATTGAGAACTTAGGCACCGGGAGGAACGGACAAACTGTCAGCAATCATCTGGATCAGTTCATCTTCAAGTTCAAATCGTGCTTCTAAGGTTTCCCCCAAATGAGATAAATCGCGGTCAAAATTTTCCAGATGTTCATCATCTCTGATATCTAAGTACTTATCTGCGAAATTGAGTAAGGGATCTGTTGTCTCAACAATTGAAAAATAAGTTTGGTTGATTTCGTCCGTCGCAGTAAACCCGGTTGATTCCCATTTAGCTTTAACGGTATCGTAGATCTTAAAATGACCTGTGGAAATGTAATCGACCAGCTTTCGACAAAACTCATGAATATCATTGGCTGACGGGAGTTCACTAAGAGCCGCTTTGGAAGTACAGGGCTGCAATGAGGCAAGTTTACAATATCTAACGAGTAAAATTTGTCGGGAGTCTAACCATTGATCAATGACATCACTGGAACCTCCCCATTGCTCTTGTATTCTCTTGAATTTTTTAAGCATGGCCATTGCCCTCATGATCTGCTCCCCGTAGGGAGATCCTGCTTTGGCAGTTGTGTCTGGAGACACAATATCTTATTCATACGAGAGGGTTAGAACATGGTACACTTCCCACTCTGGTATGAAACTAGATTGCCAGTAAAATAGTCAGACTGCAAGGATATAGGAGCGATCATGTTAGAAAATAGTGAAGTCAGAAACGCTTACTGGTGTGTTGTTTCTGGAAGCGAACTCTGGACTGTGAATAATATGCTACCCTTTGGAACTGCGGAACGTTGGTCTCTCCCTGAAGATAAAGCAGTCAAGATTGCAGAATGTGACGGTTACCCAATTTTTTGGTTGAATGAAGCAGATTTGGAACAGCGTTTACCAATGTCATCACTGAGAACATTACTGAATATTTCTGAATCATTGTTCCTTGCCGCAAGTAAAGCGGTCCAGTATGGTCACATGACACAGACACAGCGGTTCTGCGCCCAATGTGGCGGACGGAATTATTTTCATCACCGTGAGTTAGCAATGCAGTGCCATGAATGCCGGACAATCCATTATCCACGCATCTTTCCTTGTATTATTGTTGCTGTTCGTCGTGATGGTGAAATTCTTTTGGCCCAACATGCCCGCCATCAGGGCGGTATGTATACGGTTGTTGCTGGATTTGTTGAGGCAGGAGAGACATTGGAACAGACGGTTGCCCGGGAAGTATTTGAAGAAACGGGCATCCGAGTGGAGAATATCCGATATTTCGGTAGCCAGCCTTGGGCTTTCCCTTCAAGTATGATGGTTGCTTTTCTGGCTGATTACGCATCAGGGGAAATTCGGATCGATGAGCATGAAATCAGTCACGCGAACTGGTTTTCTCCGCAAAATATGCCGGAGGTTGCACCGGAAGGGACAATTGCCAGAGCATTGATCGAGCAGACGCTGGCGGATATTCGTGCGTTCAGTAGTGTTTCGTCGATAGGATAAAAAAAACCTCCGAATAAACGGAGGGGTAAGTAAGATGTCGTTATGAGATATTGAGTAGCGAGTACTCTATTTATTATTATTAATAATTTTCATTATTGAACAAATATTTAACACTTAAGCTGAATTGTTGCAAACAATCTGATTCTTTTTTCGTCTGGAACATGATCTTGCTTGCAAAGAATTAAAAAAATTTACCTGATATAAGAAGTGATAAAAGCCCTGATTTGGAAGATTAAAAATGACTGAATTAAAGAATGATCGTTATCTGCGTGCGCTTTTGAGGCAACCCGTTGATAGAACGCCTATATGGATGATGCGCCAAGCAGGACGTTATCTGCCTGAGTACCGTGAAGTGAGAGCTCAGGCCGGGGATTTTATGACTTTATGTAAAAATCCTGAACTGGCTTCAGAAGTCACGTTGCAACCACTACGTCGTTTCTCTCTCGATGCCGCGATTCTGTTTTCTGATATTTTGACGATTCCAGATGCAATGGGACTCGGGCTCTATTTTGAAGCCGGTGAAGGGCCAAAGTTTACCCATCCAATTCAATGTCGGGCGGACGTGAACAAAATCGGAATTCCTGATCCGGAGAGTGAATTACAGTATGTGATGAATGCGGTTCGACAGATTCGTCATGATTTACAAGGTACTGTTCCGTTAATCGGATTCTCCGGTAGCCCATGGACTCTCGCAACTTATATGGTGGAAGGCGGTAGTTCGAAGGCGTTTACCAAGATTAAGAAGATGATGTACGCTGAGCCGGAGACGTTACATGCGTTACTCGATAAACTGGCAGAAAGCGTCATCCTATACCTGAATGCTCAAATTAAGGCTGGTGCTCAGTCAGTCATGGTATTTGATACGTGGGGAGGGGTACTGACTCCGCGTGATTATCGTGATTTTTCGCTTCAATATATGCATAAAATCGTCGATGGTTTGATCAAAGAACATGGCACTTATAAAGTGCCTGTCACACTCTTCACCAAGAATGGTGGGATGTGGTTGGAACAAATTGCTGCCACAGGTTGTGATGCAATTGGACTTGACTGGACAATCAATATTGAAGAGGCGAAAGCTCGAGTTGGTGGGCAAGTCGCTTTGCAGGGCAATATGGATCCTTCAATGCTCTATGCACCGGCACAGCGAATCCGGGATGAAGTGGCACAAATTCTGGCAGGATTTGGCAAAGGGAGTGGTCATGTCTTCAATTTAGGCCATGGCATTCACTTAGATGTGCCGCCTGAAAATGTTGATATTTTTGTGAATGCTGTTCATGAGTTGTCAGCCCCCTACCACAAATAGTCTTAACTCATTATGGATCTGCTTCTCTCGATGCCATGATGAAAACGTGTGGAACTTGGTCAGATAATGTCGGGTATGAAAACGAAAGATCGAATTATTTTTGCAGCGCTGGAGCTTTTTAACGAACAGGGTGAACGTACGGTTACAACAAACCATATCGCTGCCCATATCCAAATCAGCCCAGGGAATCTGTATTATCATTTCCGGAATAAGCAAGAGATTGTCAGAGCAATTTTTGAGCTTTATTCCAGTGAATTACTGGAACGCTTTGCTCCGCCTCATGGGCATAAAGAGAGTTTGTCGCTTCTGAAATATTATTTAGATTCTATTTTTACACTGATGTGGAAATACCGTTTTTTCTACGCGAATTTACCGGAAATCCTCCAAAGAGATGAGGTGCTACATGGCTCTTATATTCGTGTTCAGGAAAAACTAAGACATAATCTGGTGAGTATCGTCAGTCGGTTTATCGAGATCGAATTGCTCGATATCCCAGAGTCTGAGATGGAATCTTTTGTAACGACGCTCCATATGATTACTGCGAGCTGGTTGAGTTACCGGGCCGCGATGTCACAAAAAGCTCAAGTGACGGAAGAAGTCATTCATCAAGGCATGTTACATGTGATTGCTGTAGTCAAGCCGAGAGCGACAATCGGTGGCGCAGAACAGTTGCAGATTCTGGAAGAAGGTGTCAGAGCCATGCATACTGAATAGGTATCATTTTATATTGAGTGATAATCCACAGCGCCGGTGATAAAGGCCGCGCTGTGTTTTTTCATCGTGTGATCAAGGGTGTTTTATTGCAATATGTTCTATTGCAACCAACTGAGTGGATTTGAAGCCTTACTATTTCTACGGACTTCAAAATAGAGTGAGGGTATCGGTTGTCCCCCTGTATCGCCTGCCAGTGCAATGGTTTCTCCTGCTGTTACTTTATCACCTTCTTTTTTGAGCAGTGTTTGGTTGAAACCATACAACGTCATATCGCCTCGACCATGGTCGATTAATACAACGAGCCCGTATCCTCGTAGATAATCAGAAAAAACCACACGCCCGGAATAAACCGCTTTGACCGGTTGTCCATATGCGGCATTGATGACAATACCTTTCCAATTAATCTGCCCCGTTTGGTGAGTGCCGAAACGGTGCAATAATTTACCTTGGATTGGCCAAGGGAGCTTTCCTTTTTGTCGGGCAAACCCATCCATCGGTACTTGGCTGCGTTTCGCAGCTTTAGCGATTTCGGCTTTGAGTCTTGATTCATTACGCTGTAATTCCGCCAGATAATTTTTATCGCTGGATATCCGTGAGCGGATTTTGTTCACTGTATTTTTGCGTTCTCGCTGGGTTTGCTGAAGCTGATTACGCTTTTGTGTCTGCTGGGAAAGGAGTGATTGAATCTGTTCCTGTTCTTGCGTGAGTTGCTGTTCATGTTGATGTAGCTGTTGCTTTGTTTGTTCTAAATTGTTGATCGTCTCCGAACGCGCTTGTGCCAGATGCTGATAGTACTGGCTGATACGATCTTCATCGGCATCATCTTTCAAGAGACCGGACAAATGATTCGACTGTCGTGTGATGTAATAGGCATGTAGTAACTGCTTCAATCGTTCTGACTGAGCTTCTTTTTGTTGTGCCAGTGTTTTGATGCGCTCTTTTAACTGGCTCAGATTGTGAGTTGCCCGTTTGAGCTGGGTTTGGGTTTGGGAGATTTGCTTCTCGAATGAAACAATCTCCAGTTCTTGATCCTTCAGCGTGTTTTGTAAGTTATCCAGCTGTTTTGTTTGAGAATCAAGCGACTGTTGCTGGCGAGATATTTCATTTTTAACGCCCTGCAGCTCTTGCTTTGATGCAGCATAGCTGCAAAGGTGGAATAACAGCGTGATGAGTAAAATACTAATATGACGCGGCTTTAAATAACGCGAAAGTGTGAAAAATCGAATCGTCAAAAACGGCACCATGCTCTTGTATCATGCTTAATTGAAGAAGATGCCCCTCAGTATACAGAAACAATGAAGTGCCTCGACACTGAAATGTAAAAAACTTTCTCTGGCTCTAAAAATAACAGCCCTATATGTTGTATACAGGGCTGCTGTTTTTATTTTGTGTGATTTGAGCCATCGGGCATCAAATCTTAAAACAAGACTTTTCCTGACATTTCGGCAGGAATTTCCATCTCTGTCAGAGCAAGCATGGTTGGCGCCAGATCAGAAAGTTTGCCACCATCTTTGAGCTGAATGGCTTGATTACCCACATAGATCAGCGGTACTGGCAGATTCGTATGTGCTGTATGCGTTCCACCGGTTTCCGGGTTGACCATCATCTCTGCATTACCATGGTCTGCAGTAATGAGCAGTTGACCATCGACTTCTTTGATGGCTTCGACAATACGACCGATACATTTATCGACAGCTTCACAAGCCTGAACGGCTGCTTCGTAAACGCCTGTATGACCAACCATATCACCATTCGGATAATTACAGATGATGGCGTCATATTTGCCAGAGCGGATTGCTGCAACCAATTTGTCGGTGAGCTCTTCAGAACTCATTTCTGGTTGTAGATCGTAAGTTGCAACTTTTGGTGAGGCAACGATTTGACGTTCTTCGCCTTCAAACTCGGTTTCGATACCGCCATTGAAGAAGAACGTTACGTGGGCATATTTCTCGGTTTCAGAAATCCGTAGCTGAGTTTTTCCGGATTTAGATAACCACTCACCGTAGGTATTGGTTAACGACTCAGGCGGATAAGCACAATTAAGTGGGATATCTGCTGCATATTGCGTCAGCATCACAAACTCAACTGCCGGGAATTTTTCCCGTTCAAAACCGGCGAAGTCAGCGACAAACGTCCGTGTGATTTCACGGGCTCGGTCAGCGCGGTAGTTCATGAAGATAATCGTATCACCATCTTCAATTGCTGCCGATGCTTCTCCTTCAGCCTGAATGACGGTCGCCTGAACGAACTCATCGTTCTCTTCACGGTTATAGGCAGCTTCAAGACCGACCACAGCACTGTCGTAAGTGAATTCACTTTTTGCCTGTGTCAACAGGTCATAGGCTTTTTGGACCCGATCCCAGTTATTGTCGCGATCCATTGCATAGTAGCGTCCGACTAACGAAGCAATACGGCCTTTACCGAGTTTTGCGAAGAGTTCGTCAAAGCGTTTTAGTGAATCTTCGGCGCTGCGTGGTGGTGTATCGCGTCCATCAAGGAAACAGTGCAGATAGATTTTTTCTGCGCCGCGTTCTGCTGCCAGTTCAACGGCCGCATAAATATGATCTTCGTGAGAGTGAACGCCACCCGGGGACATCAGGCCCATTAGGTGCACGGCTTTTCCAGCCGCAACAGCTTTATCAATAGCAGCGACCAGTGTTTCATTGGTCTGGAATTCACCATCGGCAATTGCTTTGGTAATCCGCGTCAAATCTTGGTAAACAATCCGGCCGGCACCAATATTGGTATGACCGACTTCTGAATTTCCCATTTGACCATCAGGAAGGCCGACATCCAGACCGGAAGCAGAGATCAGTGTATTAGGGTTGTTTGCAACCAGACTATCCAGCACAGGGGTTTTCGCGTTGTTGATGGCGTTACTTGCGTTGTCTTCACGGTAACCCCAACCGTCAAGAATGACCAGAGCCATTGGCTTCTTTGATGACATAGTGATGACCTCGTCAAATATTGAAATCTAAATTAAAAAACTAACGTAATTTTACTACATTTTATACGGTGTGATGAGGGTTAAGATCAATGATTCTCCCTATCAATTCAATCCATAGTACCTTACAGATAATAAATCACACTATTTTATTTTGTTGTTTTTGTACCGCCTTTAGCACATCGGCACTAGTACACCAACATCCCAGTTCCGAGAACGGCGATAATGGCACCGACCCAAGCAAATCGGTTCGGACGTTGTTTGGTATAAAACCATAAGATCGGCAATAACATTATCGGTGTGGTGGATGAAAGTAACGCAACCATTCCCACGTTTCCTTCCCGGAGCGCGTATAAAATCAGTGTCATTCCCAGTGCCATTGCGAGGAAAGCATTGAGCAGTGTTGTAGAAAATATTTTACGATTCATGGCTTGAGCCGGTCTTGCGATCCGAGCACCGGATAGAAATAAAACGCTGTGTGCAATGAATGCTGAAATCATGCGCAGTGCGGAAGCTGCAATCGGATCAACCGATGTCTGCATCACCGGTTTGGCCAAAATGCCACCGAGAGCCTGACAGAGCGCGGCTAACAGCCCCAACGCGATTGCGATCCAGACGTTACCATGAATCATTTCGAGCGTACCGGGTTGAGATTTACGGAAAAATATGGCGATCACAACGCCACTAAATACCAGCACTGAACCAAGAAATTCCCCGGAGGTCATAGTTTCCTGAAACAGGAAATAGCCGAGAATAGCAGAGAACACTGCATGACAGGAGAAAAGCAGGCCCGCTTGCCTCGGGCCCATACGATTGAAGCAGGCAAATAGTGCGGTATCGCCAATAAAAATACCGATTAAGCCGGATAACATCATCGGAACGATATGCTCAGATTCGACGGTGGCCCAACCGTGAGTGAACCAAGCAAATAATCCCAGGACCACAGAGGTACACCCCATCCGCCAGCGACTATAGGAAAACGTGCCCAAATGTCGTGCCGGGGTGACTGAAAGTATACTGGCGATAGCCCATAAAAAAGCAGCAGCAAGTGCTAACCACTCGTAACCCATAAGATGTATCTCTGTATCGAAAGCCGTAAAATAGCGCATCAATATGCCTGAAGCGGATATGAAAACAAAGCTGTTTATACTGTTTATTTCAAAGCGTTTTTACGGAATTGGAGATGGTGGCGTATCCCTCTGTTGACGTGTTACTCCGAAGCAAAAGTAACACGTCTGTGATGGGAGTTATTGCCATACTCAAACGGGTATCGTTGCGCGTCAAGTGAGTATCCAGGCTGCGGTATAGACGATAAGCAAACCAATGATACCTATGAGCGTTCCGATTTTCGCCATGTCTTTACTTTCGATTAAACCTGTCGAGTAAGCCAATGAGTTGGGTGGCGTAGATACAGGCAGGATCATTCCCAGTGATGCGGAAAATGCGACCACCACGAGCAGTCCTTGTAAGCCACCGATTGCTTGCAGAGTCGTCATCGAGCTACCGATAGCTGCAGCGATAGGCATCAATAAGTTAGCTGTTGCCGTATTGGACATGAAGTTTGCCATCAGCCAGCAGACCAGAGATAACGAAATGACCACTGACATTGGCGATAGATTTTGATAATTGATCGAATGAGCTAATGCTTTGGCGAGCCCAGTTTCTTCCAGACCAATGCCAATCGCGATCCCCCCTGCGACCAGCCAGAGCACATCCCAGTTAATCTGCTTCAACTCCTCTTTCCCCATGATTCCGGTCAGGGTGAAAACTGCCAGCGGAATAATTGCCACCACATAGGTGTTCATGCCATGTAGCGATGTGGTCATCCACAATAAAATCGTGACAGCAAAAGTGATATAAACGGTCACGGCACGCCATGTCGTTTTAAATTGTCCTTTTAGATTCAGTGTCAGGTGACTTTGGGACGATGGAAAAAATTTTTGTAGTAAAAACCATGCAATCGTCATCTGTATCAGCACAAATGGCAGTCCCATGAGCAGCCAAGACAGAAAACTAATACTATTTTCTCCGATCAGGTATTGGAGTGCGATGGCGTTAGGTGGTGTACCGATTGGCGTGGCAATCCCTCCCGTATTGGCAGCGATTGGGATACAGAGTACTAACGCTTTGATGCCTTTATCTCCCGGTTGGGCAGAAGCAACAATCGGCCCCAGTAACGCAAGCATCATGACCGTTGTCGCTGTATTGGACATAAACATCGAAAAACAAGCAGTGATAAGCATCAGCCCGAGCATGATGAATTTAGGCTGTGTTCCGAATGGCCTGAGCAGCACGCGTGCCAGATTATTGTCCAGTTCATATTTAGAGGCAGCAATCGCCAGTGCAAATCCCCCCATGAATAAAATGATAATCGGTGAAGAAAAGGCACTGAATATGTCGGTGTAAGGAATCAGCTCGCCAAACGCATGGCCTTCCGGTGGTTTACGGAACCAATGTAAGCCCTTATTTGAAATCATAATGAGTTCAAGCGTGATGATGAGAATCGAGGTGGCGAAGACAGGGACAGGTTCCAGAATCCACAATAGGGCAGCCAGTAAGAAAATCGCGAGTAGTCGATGCTGGATCAAGGTCATTTCCGGAATGGGTATCGCATCAATCGGTATCCAGAGCAGCATGAGCGGTGGAATAAAGCAGAAAAGCAATTTGGTGAGTTTGTTGAGATCGAGTTTTTTCATAAACGACACCCATATTTGGAATCTATACATTAGGATAATTTATAGACAGGCATCGGTCTTAGAGAGAGTTAATGTTTTTTAAGACTCAGTGTCTAAGGATGTGATCTAACGTTGACAAGAAGAGAAAATATATTTGTTAGCTAAGGTTGTTTGACCTGAATTGCTTGAGTCCCAGTCAAGTCACTTCACTGGGACATATAGATAGAAGGTTATTGTGATTTTCGGTGTGCATACACATCGCCCATTAATGTGGGCAGGGCTACATCCATCGTATCATCAAAACGGATTTGATCTTTTGCAAATAAGTTGATGACGGTAGAGCCGAGTTTAAAGCGTCCCATTTCCTGGCCTTTCTTCAGATGAACCGCTTTGTTTCCTTCCGATGGATAATCCCAGCGATAAATCGAATTACCTCGTGGTGGCGTAATACAACCATCCCAGACACACTCAATACTGCCAACAATGGTTGCGCCAACCAGAACTTGAGCCAAAGGACCGAATGGCGTATCGAAGATACAGACCACGCGTTCATTCCGGGCAAATAGATTCGGGACATTTTCGGCAGTGAGTGGGTTGACCGAAAATAAATCGCCAGGGATATAAATCATTTGTTGCAAGACACCGTCACAAGGCATATGAACGCGGTGATAATCACGCGGTGATAAATACAATGTTGCGAACCCACCGCCGGCGAACTGGTCTGCCAGCTCGGGATCTCCGCCAAGGAGTTCAAGTGTGGAATAAGTGTGGCCTTTTGCTTGAATGAGTTGTCCGTCCATGATCGGACCAAATTGACTGATACAAGCATCTGCAGGGTAGACCAGCAAATCGTCTCCCTCGGTGATTGGTCTGGCTTCCGGTTTGAGTTCACGAACAAAGAAGTCATTGAAGGTTTTAAAATGAGTCGGATCCGCATGCAAGGCCTCATGCATGTTGACTTGATAGTGTTTGATAAACCAGCGGATGACCGAAGTCGTCAGAATTCCAGCTTTTGCGGAAGCAAGTTTTCCCATCAGCCGCGTTAAGGTATGTTGAGGCAACCAGTATTGTAATCCAATTTTAAATTTATCCATGGTTTTCATCCGATCTCAGAGACTCCATATCAGTTAAACGGCGGCATGTTACTGAATATCCGGCAGGATGTCAGTAGTCACGATTTTACAGGTCCGCTTTTTTATTTCTTGAATACTGTCGATTGGCTTTATTTTCGTTCATGCTCTCCAGAATTCGGTGATAGTTTTCGTATCTGATTTCACTGATATCACCGCTTTCTACCGCTTCACGAATGATACAACCGGGGTCATCATCATGTTTACAGTCACGGAATTTACAGCCGCCTAAATAGGGGCGAAACTCAACATAAGCTTGAGTTATCTCTTCAGGGGTTAAGTGCCATAGTCCGAATTCTCTGACCCCGGGAGAATCGATCAGGTCACCGCCTGTCGGGATATGATAGAGTCTCGCTGCCGTGGTGGTATGTTGACCCAACCCTGAGTTGGCCGAAACATCCCCTTCTTCAATTTCTGCTTCCAGATTCGGTAAAATGGCATTGACGAGGCTGGACTTGCCGACACCGGATTGACCGACAAACACGTTGATTTTGTCTTGTAGGTAGGACTCGAGTTGTGTGAGACCTTCTCTTGTTTTTCGGCTGACGAAAAGAGACGGATAGCCAAGTTTTTCATACGTTGTCATCCAGTCTTGGAATTCCAGCTTCTGTTCTGCGCTGAGCAAATCGACTTTATTCAAGACCAAAAGTGGTTGGATGTTCAGTGTTTCCGCGACGATCAAGTATCGATCGATGATATTTAGCGACAGTTCAGGAAGCACGGAAGATACAATAATGATTTGATCAATATTGGCAGCCACAGGTTTTAAACCATCATAATAATCAGGACGAGTCAGAATCGAATGTCTCGGTTCGACTGCCTCTACAACACCGGAAATGCCAGCCATTATGTCGAGCCCTGAACGCCAGATCACCCGATCACCAGAGACCAATGTTTCGATGCCTCGGCGCAGGTTACAGCGATGAATTTCCCGGGTTTGCAAATCTTCGATATCAGCATGTTGACCAAAGCGACTGATAACCAGCCCCTGTTTGGCCGAACCCAGCATCGATTCATCCCATTCCACCGTGGTCTCTTGTTTTAAGCGCTTTGTCTGGTTATGTCGGACACGACGGACTTGTCCTTTCGTTAATTTTTTCTGTTTACCCACAATATTACTTTCACTGTGTTAAAGCTGAGTTGTGTAAACCACCGATGCTGCTGACAGCATTCATGGGTTCAAACTATCTCACCACGTATAATTTGGGTATAGTACATTTTTTATTATCAAACCTATACAGGTAAGTGTAATGGCTTTAAATGATCAAAATCTGATTTGGATTGATTTAGAGATGACAGGTCTCGATCCGGAAGTACACAAGATTATTGAAATTGCTACGATCGTGACAGATAGCGAATTAAATATTCTGGCTGAAGGCCCGGTGCTTGCGATTCATCAGTCAGAACAAGAGTTGGCCAAAATGGATGAATGGTGTGTCACCACGCATACCCAGAGTGGTTTGGTTGAACGGGTCCGGCAAAGTGCGGTGACCGAAGCTGAAGCGGTCCGGTTGACGATCAAGTTTTTAGAACAATGGGTCCCAAAAGGGAAATCGCCAATTTGTGGGAACAGTATTGGTCAGGATCGTCGTTTTCTGGTGAAGTATATGCCGGAGTTGGAAGATTATTTTCATTACCGTTATCTGGATGTGAGTACGCTGAAAGAACTGACAAAACGTTGGCAGCCAGAAATTTTGGATGGATTTCAGAAAAAAGGGAGTCATTTGGCGCTGGATGACATCCGAGAATCAATTGCTGAACTGCAATATTACCGAAAAACAATATTGACGATTTGAATGATTTGAGAGCATTACAATGCGATATTGCTCGCTTTTTCTGCAATATAAAAAAAAACTCAGTTTTTTTAAATGAAAAGCTTGCATCAGAAAAAAATGCTCTTATAATTCGCAGCCCTGAACGACGTAAAGCGTTGTTTTGTGCGACACTAGCTCAGTTGGTAGAGCGCAACCTTGCCAAGGTTGAGGTCACGGGTTCGAACCCCGTGTGTCGCTCCAGAGTACATATTACCGCTTGAGTAATATTATGGACGCGGGATGGAGCAGTTTGGTAGCTCGTCGGGCTCATAACCCGAAGGTCGTCGGTTCAAATCCGGCTCCCGCAACCAATTTTAATTTAGTTAAAGACATGCGACACTAGCTCAGTTGGTAGAGCGCAACCTTGCCAAGGTTGAGGTCACGGGTTCGAACCCCGTGTGTCGCTCCAGAATTCATATTATCGCTTAAGCGATAATATCATGGACGCGGGATGGAGCAGTTTGGTAGCTCGTCGGGCTCATAACCCGAAGGTCGTCGGTTCAAATCCGGCTCCCGCAACCAATTTTAATTTAGTGAATGACACGCGACACTAGCTCAGTTGGTAGAGCGCAACCTTGCCAAGGTTGAGGTCACGGGTTCGAACCCCGTGTGTCGCTCCAGCTCGATTAACGCTAAATTTTGTCACGCTCTTTCTTCATGCTGCGAAGCATAAACTCCTTACAAGAATATCCAGTCAAACAGGCTGACAAACATACCCTTGTTTTTGCCCAATCTGTACACTGATGAACCCTGATGAAATCAGTGCTGCACATGCGATTTCTAATTTTCGCTAACAGAGTTATCCACAGAATATGCTTTGTGGATAAGTCGGTGGGTAATCTGTTTTTGGTGAGACGGTAGAAAGGGGATAGCAAAAGATCTTGTAAAATAACTGAGTTATAGTTGGAAATGCTTATTTTTGTTAACTATATGTTTTTTAATGATTTTGGTTATTTTTTGCTGTGATGGCCAGCATTTGAGATTGATCTTTCGTGTTTCATGCATTGATCCTTGTCATATCTTTGTAATGTGGTTAACTCTTCCGATAACAAACAAAAAAAGTGAAAGTGAAAGTTTTTTCCACATCAAAATATTTGGGCATCATATCAAAATAAGTTGTAATTTTGCTTGATTGGATAGCTTGATGGGACCGCGTGCTATGCGTCTCTGGACAATCCCTTTTGAATGATACGAATCAGCCGTTCATGCTTCCGGTTTTGCTCTTGCCGTTGTTTCTGTTGATGTTGCTCTAACGACCAACGGATATGAACATCCAGTAACTCTGTTTCTCCCAGACGTTTTTCTAAGGCTAGCACAATCCGTTCTGAATGAGGGGCATTTCCCATGGCTATCGCAATATTTCTTAACCATTGTTGGTGGCCGATACGTCGAATAGCAGAACCTTCGGTATTTTGTAAGAAAGTTTCTTCCTCCCACTCAAATAGCTCAACCAGATCCGGGTGAGAAAACACATCGCGACGATGAAAATCTGGTTGTTCGGTGAGAGATGCTGAGCGATTCCAAGGGCAAACCAGCTGACAATCATCACACCCATAAATGCGGTTGCCGATCGCTTTGCGAAATTCAAGTGGGATGATTCCGGAAAATTCAATGGTGAGATATGAAATGCAGCGTCTCGCATCAACGACACCGTCAGCGACGATTGCACCGGTAGGACAAGAGGTGACACACGCCCGGCAATGACCGCATTGATTCTTACTGGGCTGATCAACCGGCAGCGGAATATCAACCAGTAACTCTCCAAGAAAAAACCAAGAACCTGCGTCTTGATCCAGAATGAGTGAATGCTTCCCCGTCCAGCCTAGCCCGGCTTTTTGAGCCAGGGGACGTTCTAAAATCGGGGCTGAATCTACAAAAGGCCGATCATTGAGTTCCCCGATTTCTTGTCTGATTTTATCCCCGAGCTTTTTCAGCTGTTTTCTCACCAGCTTATGATAATCACGTCCCAGCGCATAGCGGCTAATGTAGGCATGGGTGGGTGTATCCAGATTACTGGCAAAGTGGGCTTGTGGCGGTAAGTAATTCATTCGCACGCTGATAACGCGTATTGTGCCCGGATGAAGCTCTTGAGGTCTTGCCCGTAACATGCCGTGACGAGCCATCCAGTCCATATCACCGTGATATCCGGCATCTAGCCAGCGTTGCAGCTCTGCCTCATGTTCGGTGAGATCAACATCACAGATACCGACTTTTTCAAATCCAAGCGCCTGAGCCCAGATTTTAATTTTGTCTGCTAAAGCCTGATAGTCCATGACGCTCACTCGGTAAAATGGGACAAGGATCTTAACGGATCCATATGGGTAGATCCAGTGAGTGGTCCGGGGAATTATGGGGGGAGTCAGCAACGTTTTTTTCCAATCCCTTACAGAAGAACACTTGTCTCTTGATTCCAACCCAGTTTACTATCGGAGACCCTAAATGTATTTGTTAACAATAAGAGATCGGATTGATGAAGGCGAAGACACTGTTATTAAAGGATGAGACTGAAACCGTAAGACTGGGCAGTCATCTTGCTTTGATATGCTCTCGTCAAACAACGTTCTATTTGCATGGTGATTTAGGGGTAGGAAAAACAACGTTGTGCCGAGGCTTTATTCAAGCTTTAGGGCATCGGGGGAATGTGAAAAGCCCGACTTACACCTTGGTCGAGCCTTACCAACTAGAGCGATGGCAAGTTTATCATTTTGATCTTTACCGTCTGGCTGACCCAGAAGAGCTCGAGTTTATGGGAATCCGAGATTATTTTTCCCCGGATGCAATTTGTTTGGTTGAGTGGCCGGAAAAAGGTGCCGGTCTATTACCCTCGGCTGATATAGAGATAGAGATTCGCTACGATGGAGAGAGCAGGATTGTTGTTCTGTCTGCAAACAGTGAATATGGACGAACGTTACTGAGTCAGTTGGAGTTATGAGAAACGTTAAGTACCTTTATTCTTTTATTTTTGTCTTTTTGGGGTTCGTAACCTTATCTGTCAGCCAGTTTGCGCAGGCAAATTCAATTCAAGGTATTCGAGTTTGGCCCTCTCCGGATGAAACACGTGTCGTCATCGATCTGAGTGAAGAAGCACATTACAGTTATTTCACGTTGAGTCATCCGCATCGGCTTGTTATTGATTTGCTGGATACTGGCGTTCGGGCTAAGCTTCCGATCTCGGTCAGTGACAGTGATGTGCTGAAAAATATCAGAAAGAGTTCTCCGCCAAAGTCGGGTACTTATCGTCTGGTGTTCGAACTCAAGAAAAAAGTCTCGCCACAAATATTTAAACTGGCTCCTACACCAAAGCAGGAATATGGGCATCGTCTGGTGATTGACTTGCCTCATGATGAATCGAGTTCTGATTCTGGCGCTTCCTCTTCTTCTTCAACTGCTCAGGTCGCGAAAGATGCTTCTCAGTATCAAGGGAATGCCGATATTGTCGTCGCGATTGACGCTGGGCACGGTGGGGAAGATCCGGGCTCTATCGGACCGAAGGGCAAATATGAGAAAAATGTCACATTGAGTGTAGCGAAAAAGCTAGCTGCCCAGTTGAATGCAGTCCCCGGTATGAAAGCGGTACTGACCCGCAAAGGGGATTATTTTGTAAATCTCAATCGGCGTTCTGATATTGCCAGAAAAAATAAAGCACATCTGTTGATTTCCATTCATGCGGATGCGTTCATATCTCCACAACCCAGAGGCGCTTCTGTTTTTGTGCTCAATACTCGTCGTGCCAATACTGAAATTGCCAAATGGGTTGAAGATCATGAACGGCAATCGGAGTTACTTGGTGGTGCCGGTCAGGTTTTGGCGAAGAGAAGCAATGATAAAAATATTAGTCAGACGCTCTTGGATTTGCAATTTAGCCATTCTCAGAAAGAAGGTTATACCGTTGCCAGAGACATCCTGAAAGAGTTAGGAAAGGTTGCCCGATTACATAAAAAGACACCGGTCAATGCGAGTCTCGCGGTACTGAAATCTCCGGATATTCCCTCTGTTCTGGTTGAAACGGGTTTTATTTCTAACCCGACAGAGGAGCGGTTGTTATTTCAGAGCAGTCATCAGAATAAGCTCTCAGAAGCGATAGCAAAAGCGGTGGTGAACTACTTTGAAGATCGGCCACCGGAAGGGACATTATTTGCCAGCCGTAAAAAAGCCAGAAAACATGTGGTGCAGGCGGGTGAGTCTTTGTCCGTGATCGCTCAAAGATATGGTGTCACGACAGCGACATTAACGCGTGAGAATCACTTGAACTCATCAACATTGAAGGTTGGACAGGTTCTCATGATTCCAAGCAGTCATACGAATCCGATTGTTGTGCCCGAAATCAAAAATCCGGTTGAAACTGAAGTGATTACTCATACGGTTAAATCAGGCGAATACTTGGGGGCGATTGCCAGTAAGTATAAAGTGAGTGTCGATGCCATACGTAAAGAAAATCGACTTCGTTCATCTGTGTTACGTGTCGGGCAGACGCTGAAAATTACGGTGAGCTTGAAAGATAAGCCCTTACGCAAACACCAAGTAAAACGAGGTGAGTATTTGAGTAAGATTGCAAAAGACTATGGTGTGAGTATTGAAAGTATCCGTCAGGCAAACCAATTACATTCTGATCAGTTAGCCGTTAAACAGATACTCATCATTCCCAATAGATAATTTTATGACGATAAAAATTTTACCTGCTCGGCTGGCAAACCAGATTGCGGCCGGAGAAGTTGTTGAAAGACCTGCCTCAGTCGTAAAAGAGTTGGTTGAAAATAGTCTGGATTCCGGTGCAACCCGAATTGATGTTGATATTGAGAAAGGGGGGGCGAAACTGATCCGTGTCAGAGATAACGGGCATGGGATCGAAAAAGATGAACTCACGCTGGCGCTGAGTCGCCATGCGACCTCGAAAATTCATTCTCTCGATGATCTGGAAGCGATTATCAGTCTGGGGTTCCGGGGGGAAGCTCTGGCAAGTATCAGCTCTGTTTCTCGTCTGTCATTAACATCGCGTCCGGCAACGCAGGATGAGGCCTGGCTGGCTTATAGTGAAGGCCGGGATATGGCTGTGAAACTTCAACCTGCCGCCCATCCAGTTGGCACAACGGTTGAAGTTTTGGATCTGTTTTTTAATACGCCAGCCAGAAGAAAGTTTTTACGGACAGAGAAAACTGAATTTACCCATATCGAGGAAGTGCTCAAGCGGATTGCATTAAGTCGTTTTGATGTCACGATTTTCCTGAAACATAATGGCAAAATGGTGCGCCAGTATCGGGCCTCGCAGACTGAACTACAAAAAGAAAAACGAATTGCTGCCGTCTGTGGTCAACCGTTTGTCCGGCATATGTTGAAGGTTGAACTGGAGCATCAAGGACTGACATTACATGGATGGATCTCGACACCCGAAGGTGCGAGACAACAAAGTGACTTGCAATATTGCTATGTCAACGGTCGTATGATGAAAGATAAACTGATCAATCATGCCATCCGCCAAAGTTACGAAAGGAGCTTGACTCCTGACCAGTATGCGGCTTACGTGCTGTATATAGAGTTAGATCCGAGACAGGTCGATGTCAATGTTCATCCGGCGAAACATGAAGTGCGTTTTCATCAGGCTCGTTTGGTGCACGATTTTATCTATCAGGCAATCAGCAGCGCCCTTGCACAAGGACAACACATTGATGAACCGGAAGTCAGTCGGTCCGCATTTCATCATCAGACACCGGATGATGCTTCAGAACCAACTCAACTTTCACCGCAATTACTGGATGCAATTGATAAAACGCCATCTTATCCGGGAAGAGAGAGTTCAGGTCACTCCCGTGATGGTGTCCGGGAAAGTGCTCCCCCCCAGCCTTGGCAGCCACAATCCAACCGCTCGACTTCTTCGGCAGGGGGAGGCAGCTCAGGGAACCGGAGTCAAACCAAAACGACTTCTCTGAAAGAGGCGAAAATCTATCAGCAATTAATGAGCGTGCCCCATGATTCATCTGACGAGCAGTCGTCTGTGGTGAATAATGATGCCCAAGAAGCGTTCGATGATATTGATGAAGTCATGACGCTGGGGAAAGCAGTTGCGGTGGTTCAAGGGAAATTCCTATTAATGAGTTCCGGGACATCCTGTTGTATGGTTGCGCTTACGAGAGCCAATCACTTGAAATTGCAAAGACAGCTTGATGCAACCTCACAACCTCGTAAAGGACAGCCGCTTTTAGTTCCCTTGTCTTTGAAGTTGACGCGTGAGCAGCTATCCTGCGCGATATCGTATCAGGATGTTTTCTTGCGACTCGGCATTGAGCTGAAAAAGCGTTCAGCAGATACTTTAATGGTGATGAGTGTCCCGCAACCGCTCCGACAGCAGAATTTACAGAAATTAATTCCAGATCTGGTATCTTACACTTCTTGTTTAAACCAGAACGATCCATCTGCAGCGCTAGCCTGTGTGACTGAATGGCTCGCTGATTATGCGAATACTGAACAAAGTGACTACACTTTGTCACAAGCCATTCAACTCATTGCTGAAGTTGAGCAGCTTTATTTTGAGCAATTGCCTTTAGATGACAGGGCCTTTGTTCGACCCGTGGATTTTTCGGCAACGATTACAGCATTTAACTCATGAGCCAACAACGACCTCTGGCCTTATTCTTAATGGGGCCAACCGCGTCAGGAAAAACTGACTTGGCAATCCGACTATGTCAGTATTTTCCTATTGAAATCATCAGTGTTGATTCAGCATTGATTTACCGAGGTATGAACATAGGGACCGCCAAACCTACGGCAGCGGAGCTGGCACAGGCTCCCCATCGGTTAATCGATATACTGGAACCGGAATCCGCCTATTCAGCGGCTGATTTTCGCCGGGACGCACTTCATCATATGCACGAGATTGTGCAAAATGGGAAGATCCCGCTCTTGGTCGGTGGCACGATGCTGTATTTTAAAGCATTACTCGAAGGGCTATCCCCCTTACCGGCAGCCGATGCGGAGATTCGACAGCAGATTGAACAAGAAGCAGCCCACTCTGGATGGTCTGCGCTCCACCAACAGCTTGCTGAGATTGATCCTGAGTCGGCTACGCGGATCCATCAGAATGATCCGCAAAGGTTATCCAGAGCATTAGAAGTTTATCGAATTTCTGGAAAAACTTTGACGGAATTAACGCGAACAAAGGGAGAAGTGCTACCATTTGATGTGGTACAGTTCGCGATTGCGCCTCAGGAACGCTCCGAGCTTCATCGACGAATTGAAATTCGCTTTAACAAGATGATCGAAGCCGGATTTGAAGATGAGGTCAAAGCGTTATATGCTCGTCAAGAGCTCCATGCTGATTTGCCTTCTATTCGTTGTGTCGGTTACCGGCAGATGTGGGAGTATTTAGACGGAAGTTGTTCGCTTGATGAAGCAATTTATCGTGGTATATGTGCCACTCGTCAATTAGCCAAACGCCAGATCACCTGGCTCCGTAGCTGGAATGATCTGACTTGGCTGGATAGCGAGAATATTGAACAAGCGTATGAAATTATATCGAATTCGATAGCTTCTTATCGAGTACGCTGTGTATAATATGATCGTTTTTGTGTCGTACATCCTTTATGGACATGTCACTTGAAATTTTGGTCCAGAAGCGCCATAACTTGAGTGTCTCAGGATGTTACTTTATTCGTTTAGCTCGGATGCAAAGGCTGCACAAAGCTTGGTTCCACTAGCTAAATAATTAATACAAATAGAAAATAAGGAAAATAAAATGGCTAAGGGGCAATCTCTACAAGACCCATTCTTAAATGCATTACGTCGCGAGCGTATTCCTGTATCCATTTATTTAGTTAATGGTATTAAATTGCAGGGACAGATCGAATCGTTTGATCAGTTTGTCATTCTGTTGAAAAACACAGTGAATCAGATGGTATATAAGCACGCTATTTCAACGGTTGTTCCAGCCCGTGCGGTAAGCCATCATAGTGATCGTCCCGCTAACGAGCGTTCATCAGATAAATCAGACGATTAATCATATATATCTTATAAGGAGTTGATAGCTTGTTTGACCGTTATGAAGCCGGTGAGCGAGCCGTACTTGTTCATATCAACTTTACGCAAGAAGGGGAGTGGGAAGATCTCAGCGAATGTGAAATGCTGGTTAGTTCCGCCGGAGTCACGACACTACAAGTGATAACAGGTAGTCGTCAGGCTCCGCACCCCAAATACTACGTCGGTGAGGGTAAAGCTCAGGAAATTGCACAAGCTGTAATGCAAACTGAAGCAGAAGTCGTGATCTTCAACCATGCCCTTTCTCCTGCCCAAGAGCGCAACCTTGAACAGTTGTGTCAATGTCGAGTGATTGATCGTACTGGATTGATCCTTGATATCTTTGCTCAGCGAGCACGAACCCATGAAGGGAAGTTACAAGTCGAACTTGCCCAGCTCCGCCATTTGTCTACACGACTTGTTCGGGGTTGGACACATTTGGAACGCCAGAAAGGTGGGATTGGTCTTCGGGGGCCAGGGGAAACACAACTAGAAACAGACCGACGTTTATTGCGTGAACGGATTAAAGCGATACTACGTCGCTTAGAAAAAGTTGCTAAACAGCGAGAACAAGGGCGTCGAGCTCGAAACCGTGCTGAAGTACCGACGATATCTCTCGTTGGTTATACGAATGCTGGTAAATCGACATTATTTAATCGCATTACCGCAGCGGGTGTTTATGCTGCCGACCAGCTATTTGCCACATTAGATCCCACGTTGAGAAGAATTCAACTCGAAGATGTGGGCAATGCAATTTTGGCTGATACGGTGGGATTTATTCGTCATTTGCCCCACGATTTGGTGGCTGCCTTTAAAGCAACATTACAAGAAACTCAGGAAGCTGACATTTTGTTACATGTTGTAGATGCAAGTGATGAGCGTTTTCGTGACAATATAAGAGCTGTCGATGATGTGCTAGCTGAGATTGAAGCAGATGAAGTTCCGGTTCTGCTGGTGATGAACAAGATCGACAATATGGAGAGTCAGCAACCCCGAATTGAACGAGATGATGAAGGTGTCCCTCGAATCGTTTGGGTTTCAGCAATGGAAGGACTTGGTATTGAGCTACTTTTCCAAGCGCTGACAGAACGGTTAACCGGACAAATCGTTCAATATCAACTGTGTATTCCACCTGAACATCAGG
Organism: Vibrio rubrogenes; assembly: GCF_059641415.1. Lineage (NCBI taxonomy): Bacteria > Pseudomonadati > Pseudomonadota > Gammaproteobacteria > Vibrionales > Vibrionaceae > Vibrio > Vibrio rubrogenes. The sequence continues at coordinate 139,201 of NZ_JCARSY010000007.1, read as the reverse complement.
GCCGTATGCGCAGCTTCTTCTTCAAGAATCGATCAATTTTGCAGGAATCATATGATCAACAAGGAAATTTATTAATTTCTATTCGTATGCAACAAGCGGATTGGTCTAGACTAGAAAAAAGAGAACACGCAGTTTTACGTGACTTTATAGTTACTTAAAGGACTGCTACAGTATAACGTCATATCAAATGATGGAGATTACTAATGGCGTGGAATGAGCCTGGTAATAACAACGGTAATGGTAATAATGACCGTGATAAAGACCCGTGGGGCAATAAGGACCATGGTGACCGTGGTGGACGTGATCAAGGGCCACCGGATCTCGATGAAGTCTTCAATAAACTGAGCCAAAAAATTAGCGGTAAATTTGGCAAGAAAGGAGGCGGTAAGAAAGGATCCTCTTTTCCCGGTGGTGGTTCTATTGGATTTGGAATCATTGCTGTCATCGCTGTTGCAGTTTGGTTTTTCTCCGGATTTTATACCATCGGTGAAGCTGAGCGAGGCGTCTTACTGAGATTGGGTAAGTTTGATCACATTGTCAATCCAGGTTTGAACTGGCGGGCTCGCTTTATCGATGAAGTTGAACCGGTCAATGTGCAGGCTATCCGTTCATTACGGGCAACGGGTCTGATGCTGACAAAAGATGAGAATGTGGTGACCGTCGGGATGGATATTCAGTATCGGGTGGCGGATCCATATAAATATCTCTATCAAGTCACTAGTGCCGATGATAGCTTACGTCAGGCGACTGATTCTGCATTGCGTGCCGTCATTGGTGACTCGTTGATGGATAGTATTTTAACCAGTGGCCGTCAGCAGATCCGCGAAACGACTCAAGACACATTGAATGACATCATTAAGAAATATGATATGGGCTTAACGATTGTTGATGTGAACTTCCAGTCGGCTCGTCCACCGGAGCAGGTTAAAGACGCATTTGATGATGCAATTGCAGCCCGGGAAGATGAAGAACGTTTCATTCGTGAAGCGGAAGCCTATAAAAACGAGGTGCTTCCTAAAGCAACTGGTCGTGCAGAGCGTTTGAAAAAAGAAGCCCAAGGGTATAGTGAACGCGTGTTGAATGAAGCTTCCGGTCAGGTAGCTCAGTTTGAAAAACTGCTTCCTGAATATAAAGCTGCGCCGGAAGTGACAAGAAACCGTTTGTACATCGATACCATGCAAGCTGTTTACTCTCATTCATCGAAAATTCTGATTGATTCGAAATCGAGCGGTAACCTGCTCTATCTGCCAATTGATAAATTGTCAGGGCAAGGAGAGACGCAAACCAAGAGAGATTTGAAATCATCTCCGCTTTATGATCATATCGAACTTGAATCTCAGAAAAGTAGTAATCAAGATGATGAACAGCCACGTACTGGTTCACGACAAGGGAGATACTAAGAATGCGTAAGTTAATAATCCCTGTATTGGTACTACTTCTGATTGTTTTTCTCATGTCTGTATTTGTCATTCATGAAGGAGAGCGCGGCATCGTCGTTCGCTTTGGACGTGTCTTAAAAGATGGTGAAATTGCACGTATCTATGATCCGGGCCTGCATTTTAAAATGCCTTTATTTGATCGAGTCAAAGTGCTTGAAGCCCGAATCCAGACCATGGATGGCCGTTCTGACCGTTTCGTCACCGCAGAGAAGAAAGATGTCATCATCGATTCTTATGTGAAGTGGCGGATTCAGAATTTCGGTACTTATTATCTGGCAACGGGAGGCGGGAGCGCTTTAACGGCTCAGGCGTTGCTGGAAAGAAAGGTGACGGACGTATTACGTTCGGAGATCGGTTCCCGGGAGATTAAACAGATTGTTTCCGGTCCGCTGAATGATAATAATGTCCTGCCTGACAGCGAAAATGCAGAAGTCGTGACAACGGAAGCGGCAAAAGAAGCTTTGAAAATTGATGGTCAGCGTGATCAGATTATGGAAGAAGTATTGCTGAGTACCCGTGAAAGCGCGATGAAAGATTTAGGTGTCTACGTTGTTGATTTTCGAATGAAAAAGATCAACTTGCCTGATGAGATTAGTGAATCGATTTACAAACGGATGAGAGCAGAACGTGAGTCCGTCGCTCGTAAACACCGTTCACAAGGCCGCGAGAAGGCTGAAATCATCAAGGCACAGGCTGAGCTTGAAGTGGCAACGATTCTTGCAGAGGCCGATAAAACGGCTCGTGTAACGCGTGGTGAAGCGGATGCGAAAGCCGCTAAAATTTATGCGGATACATACAGTCAAGATCCTGAATTCTTCGCCTTCCTACGTTCTTTAAAGGCTTATGAAGAGTCTTTCAATCAGAAAAGTGATATTTTAGTGCTTGATCCGGAAAGTGAGTTTTTCCGTTATATGAAGAACTCAAAAGGTAAAAATACAAAATAAGTACCAAGCATAGTATAAAGGCTCCTTTCGGAGCCTTTATTTTTGGAATCAAATGTTATGTCTCATTCAATATGGCTGGCAGTCGGTTTATTGCTGATTGCCGAAGGACTTGGTCCATTACTGACGCCCAATGGCTGGCGTCGAATGATCTCCCAGTTAAGCCAGCAACCGAATTCTCTGCTACGGCGGATCGGTGGTTGTCTGGTTGTTGCTGGTATTGTTATTGTTTATTTTTATCTATATTAGATCAATGAGGCTCTGATTCATTCATGATCACATCAATATCAAATCAATAATGAGGCGGCGGTGTTTCTTGAGATTGATCGGCAACCGGTGAATCGCTAAAGTTTTTGAGTTTCCCAGCGATGAACTTCATCTGATCCTGCATCCGAGAAATGGTTTGCTGCTGTTGACTGAGCGCTTGATTGAGTGCTTCGATGGTATCTTCCTGAAATGCCAACTGGCACTCTAAGTCATTGATTCGAGCTTCTAGTCGTTCTACTTCTTCTGCGGCCATTTTATTACTCATCCAGTTCCCAAGCTTCTGCAATACCAGCTGAGTTTGCTGATATGACATGATGTTGTTGATCAAAGGCAACATCATACACGACAGAACGTGGCGGTGGATCCACTTTTGGTGGCTCCGTCGAAAATTTAGCAAGTTGTTTGCCGCTTTGCGTATCCCAGACCGCGACATAGCCGGAAGGGGTGCCGGTAATGAGCTGCATCCCGTCATCAGAAAATCGCACCGTAGAAAAAATGAGCTGTCTGGCAAAGCTATGGAGGTGAGATACGACTTTGCCAGTGTGTAAATCCCAAACTCTGGCCTCGTTTCCGCCATCGGAGGTAAATGCAAAATTGCCGTCTCTCTGCAGTGCAACTCTTACAACACGTTGTTCATGCTCAAATTTTCTCAGTATGTGGCCGGATTTCGTATCCCATAGATAGGCCTGATAATCATTGCCACCGGTTAAAGCAAAGCGACCGTTGGGGGATAATGCAACAGAGTTAACTTTCTCGTGATGGGCAAGGAACTCCATGCGTCTTCCGCTGACTAAATCCACGTGAATGGCTTTACCATTGGATAGACCCATAAGGACTTGTTCACCATTTTTTGAGAGATCAATATCTCTGATGAGTCCATCCGAAATAGACCAAAGCCCTTTAGACTGTGTCCAAGCTAAGTCCCAGACTGCGAAATTATTCTGTCCGGCTGTGACGGCATAGCGATCATTGTCTGAAATTCTAATTTTGGTCACAGTGCTATTTTGTTGATCGAGAGAGCCAAGTAACGCGAGTCGCTTGTTTTCAGAAAGATCCCAGAGCTGGAGCAGATTGTCTTGAGAATAGGTCAGGGCAAATCGACCGTCCCGACTCAGGCCGAAAGCAGTGGCTCCTTCTGGGGTGATCTCCCATTTTTGAATAGGAGATGTGAAGAAAAAGCACCCATTTAACGTCACACTGACAATTAACATGAATAGATAAAGGGAAAATATTCGCATCAGTCTGAATTTCCATTGAGAGTTAAAGACATTCGAATCACATCACGTTATATTTGTATAACAATGTGTTGCTCATCAATTTTAGTCAAGAAATTATGAGTAATTACAAAAGGTTTGCCCACGTATTTGGAGAATTGAATGAAATCATTGTTAAAAGTATCGTTTCTTGCTGCCGCTGTCATGCTGGCAGCAGGTTGTCAAGATGAAGGAAAACAAGAAACTCAGGCTGCCACTCAGGATGCAGCTAAACCAGCAGCGGTTCAGTTTAAGTCAGATGATGAGAAAGCAGCTTATGCTATTGGTGTCTCTTTTGCGAATTATCTGAGTACAAGTCTTGAAAAACCAAAAGAGTATGGCATCACACTGGACAAAGATATTGTGCTGCAAGGGATCCAAAATGCATTTGCTAATAAATCAGCGATGACAGATGAAGATGCTCGTAAAGCACTGGAAGATTTCGATAAGCGACTCAATACATTGGCAACCACAAAAGCCAAAGAGAAAGCAGAAGCAAACAAAAAATCTGGTGATGATTTCCGTGCTGAATTTGAAAAACAGGACGGCGTGAAGAAAACCAAGTCAGGTCTGCTGTATCAAGTGATCACGAAAGGAACTGGTGAGTCACCAAAAGCGACAGACACAGTTCAAGTCCACTATAAAGGGACACTAATCGACGGTACTCAGTTCGATAGTTCTTATGATCGTGGTGAGCCTGCAACATTCCCACTGGATCGTGTTATCCCCGGTTGGACTGAGGGTGTTCAACTGATGAAAGTTGGGGCTAAATACAAGTTTGTTATTCCACCTGAACTGGCTTATGGCGACAGAGATACTCCGTCGATTCCTGCCGATTCAACATTGGTATTTGAAGTTGAGTTGTTGAAAGTTGAAAAAGCGGATGCCGCTGAGAAAACAACCAAATAATAAGCCATGCTGGTGAAATAGTCGTTCAAGCATATTTCTGTGCAATAAAAAGCAATAAATGCCAGTCAGTTAAGCTGACTGGCATTAGCTTTCTAAGACGGCAGATTTTTACTGAATCCGTTTGATCCCCGCCGCCTTCATAATATATTTTTCATAAATCGGTTCACTGGTGCCTTTCTTCACTTTATAGAGGAAATATTTCTCGAAAGCGATTTTAGCGATGTGAACCCATTGCCCCATCGAGGTCCAGTTGGTATTCCGTGGCGGGTTTTGTGGCAGGGCAATAAACGCCGCCCCTTTATCCCCCATGTCGGCCAGACAGACTGCATTCATTGACGGCTTGGTTTTCACCGCTTCACCATGCTCAATACTGAGAATATTTTCTACAATCGCACTGGTCATGGATTCAATCATAAAACCGGTTTTCGGTGCTCCGACAGGAACTGGTGTTTCTTCAAGTGGCGGAATCGCAACGCAAACACCGGCAGCAAAGATTTCCGGGTAGGTCGGGCTACGCTGATATTCATCAGTCAGAACAAAGCCTTTGGGGTTGCATAAATCAGGGACATTAGCAATCGCTGGTGAGCCTTTAAATGGTGGCAAAAACATCGCCATATTGAAAGGTAAGTGATGTTCGAAATCGACTTCGCCTTTGCGGTTGAGCTCTTCAATATGGGCCATATTGGGTTCAAAATGAGTGGTGCGCGCATTACAAATCCACTGAATGCCCCGCTCCCGGAACTCGTGCTCCATTAATGCTTTTGAATCCCCGACACCGCCGAGTCCCATGTGGCCGATGTAAGGTTCGCTGGTGACAAAAGTCATCGGTACCCGAGCGCGGATTTTCAGTTTACGCAACTGGCTTTCAAGCGACAGGATATATTCATAGGCCGGACCGAAACAACTGGCTCCCTGAAGCGCCCCGACAATGACCGGTCCCGGGTTTTTGATGAGCTGCTGATATGCTTCGTGAGAATGTACCGCGTGGTCAACCGTACAGATTGACTGGGTATAACCATTCTCCGGCCCTGCTCCGGGGACGGTTTCAAATGCCAGTTTCGGGCCAGTACAGATAGCCAGATAGTCATACTCGTATTCGGTTCCGTCTTCAGTTTGCAGACATTTATTCTGAGCATGGATCCGAGCAACTCCGGAAGTATTGAACGGAATCCGGAATTTCTTCGTGTAGGATGTCAAATCCAATACAACCTGATCTCTGGTTCGCTCTCCAAGGGCGACCCAGGGATTTGAAGGAATGAAGTGAAATTCAGCACCTTCATTGATCAGCAGTATTTCATGATCTTTCGGTAGTTTCTGCCTTAATTCATATGCGATGGAGATGCCTCCTAACCCTGCACCAATTACGATCGTTCTTTTCATCTTTACTTTCTCTCTTTTTATATTAGTAATTTCTAAATTAATGGTAGCTTATATAATGAATTGTGCGCCCGATCTGCGTCACAGAAAGAAGATCAGATGAATAGACTGACTTGAGTGGCCGTAGAACCCCAGAAATGCAGCGCTCTATGATGAGTGGAAAAATGTAAATATTGTCGAAACTGAGTGCTGTATAGATCGTGACACGCCTGTTAAGGTACAGCTGGCGCATATGAAAAACCGCCGGCTATACCTGAGGTTTCGTCTTTGGACGGACTGAATCTGCCGGTTATTCTTGATGCTCTGGTAAAGTAACTGCATCAAGTTGGTTGATAGCGTTGAACAGATCGTCTTGGGTTATTTCTCTGGTTTTGAGCTCTTGCATCCCTGGTGTGACAGGTAATTGTGGGTCAACGAAGTTTTGGTTATCTTCGTCGGTTCTGGTCAGGTAAGTCATTAAGCCACTGCTGTTGGCTGATTGTACATTTGATTTAGCCGCAATGCCTTGTTCTGTGGCTGAGCTGTCAATCACAGTAATTTTACCCATCGCGATGTTGTTATTTTCATTGGTTTCAGCAACAACATTAGTTCTGTCGACCGCCAACACTAAATAATAAGTACCCGCCGTCAGGCCTGAAAGCATCGGGACGGTGATGGTGTGGCTTGAACCGTTGGGGAGTCTAATGGGTGTTTCGCCATAGAAATAGATAAGTTGCTTATCTGCATTGGCCAAATATACCGCTAGTGTTGGAGCTGTACCGCTTTTTTGCGAGCAATTGGCTGATGATACCACCGCATTAATGACAACTTTATCGCCTGCGGCGACCTGGTTCGGCGAAAAACTACCGGAAGAAACCAGCCAGTCCGGTGCTCCTTGCCCCCCGATCTTGACGGTATTCAAACTCAGTGCACTCGAAATACTGTAACTTGCTTTCACCTGAAATTCATAGGGGGCACATGAATTTGCCAGTACGGTTTTATTTTGTTCACTTAACACGGAATCCAGATTGACTCTGTATGTTTGTGTTGAGCTACTTGGGACGCAGCGCATCGTACCGCCTAAACCACCACTTCCACATGAAATATCAGCAAAATCACGTCCGATATTAATGCCGGATTTCCCACCATCTTGTGTCAGCGCAAAATTCACGGTGTTGCCATTATTAAAAATCTCAGAGCCGAACATGTGGTAGTCCACATCGAGTGTTTTCTGATCCGGATATTTGATCTCCGTATTGACGATACTGACATTACCCGGATAAATCGAGGCGAGAGCCGCTTGACTACAAAGGGCTGTGGTTGTGATTAGGCCAACGACTATTTTTTCTAGTTTCATACTTAGTTCCTATATGTTCATGATGATTCCGTCAGTGAGGTATGACGCTACCCTTGTAATAAATGAAACAAGACACATATTTATTTTTTTGCCATTATGAAACTAATTTTTTATGAGTCAATGCCATGTATTCTTTTTTCTCAACACTGTGATCAATGGAAAATAATGATCCGGAGAAATTGCTGTGGAGACGACATTTCAGGTGGGCTTACTAAACCAAGAAAGAAATTATACAGTGAAATCAGATGGGTGATTTCACTGTTAAGCATCAAACTACTGAATACCACACCCAATGTCGTTATTGAACAACTTGAACTTATATGAAATTGCAACCATATTATTACGGTTTGAATCTACTGCTGGCATCATTCATCTTGATGCTTTCATCGTCGGTAAGGATAGGAATATGAAATTGATAAAAATATTGGTCGTCATGTTGGGTTGTATGTATGCCTTGTCTGCTCATGCTGGATTTTATATCGCCAATGGTGTGTTGTATGAAGGGAATGGGCATCCTTTCAAAATCCGTGGGATCAATCATGCCCATACTTGGTATGTCAATCGGTTGAACCATGCTTTAGACGGGATTGCCGCGACGGGGGCAAATACCGTTCGGGTAGTTTTGAGTAATGGTCAGCGCTGGAATAAGAATAGTGCCTCTGATGTAGCGAATGTGATTCGGCAGGCGAAAGCAAGACATTTAATCACGGTGCTTGAAGTCCATGATACGACCGGGTTTGGTGAAGAGTGGCAAGCTGCAAGTTTAGATTCAGCGGCTGACTATTGGATCGAACTCAAAGATCAACTCGTCGGTCAGGAAGATTATGTCATCATTAATCTGGGCAACGAGCCCTTGGGAAATGGTGTGAGTGCCGATGTGTGGATCAATGATCATATCCATGCCATTCAGCGCTTAAGAAAGGCAGGTTTGACCCATACCCTGATGGTTGATGCGCCAAACTGGGGACAGGACTGGCAACAAATTATGCTCAACCATGCTCACTCTGTATTTGATGCTGACTCGCTGCGCAATACGATTTTTAGTGTTCACATGTATCAGGTTTATGGGGATTACCCGACGGTGAACAATTACATCACTGCTTTCCTTAACCAAGGTCTGGCGTTGGTTATTGGTGAGTTTGGTGCGAGCCATCAAGGTGAGGATGTTGCTGAAGATGCCATTATGGAACGGGCAGAAACATTGAATATCGGCTATATCGGCTGGTCATGGTCGGGCAATAATCAAGATGTTGCGGATTTGGACATCGTGAATCACTGGGATAACAACTCATATAGCGAATGGGGTAATATTCTGATCAATGGCGTCAATGGTATTCAGTCAACTTCTGCACCAGCCACAATATTCACCTGTGGCGTATCTTGTCAGTAACCTTTTGTGAGTGTTTATCTGCTCAATCATTAATCGGACGGAGATGATGTTATCTCTGTCCGGATTTTTATCTTACCAATATAACTTGTTATTTATCAATTAGATGAATATGAATTGGAAGCGGTCATACAGATTGGTAATAATTACAGGATTCAATATATCCCTGCTCGATTATAAGTAAATTGTTGTACTAATATGCTAATTGTTCCATTTTGTCTTAGTGGTCTGAGTTTGGGTGCGTAACATGACAAGACGCTGTTTTCATCTTGAAAAAAAGAAAACAGCGTATATAAGCTTGAATGGTTTTTCGCATCCGCATAGAAATTGCCAGACTAAAAGAGAGGCAGATTAGGGAGAGTATGAATGTTAACGGATAAAACTCTTTCGTGATGAATCCTGAATCTTCATCAATGCCATGCCCGAATATGAAGATGTTTGACGAGCTGGTTTGGTACGTTTTTGCCACTGTCGGTATACCTGATGTTTGATGAACTTTTTGTTCGTAGAGCTTTGCTCTGATCGAGTTTTGTTTCGGCAGCATCACTATATCAAAAGTAGCAAAGGAGAATATCTTGTGATGAATGTATCAAGTCATCGACACGGACTGACCAGACCTAATGTTCTATCTGTACTGATTTTTGCCGCATTAGCAAGCAGCGCAGTATCTGCTCAGGTGAGTATCGATTATTCAATTTCACCCGACGAACAAAATCATAAAATCAGTGATTTAATTTATGGGACCAATCATAGAATGAACATGACTGGCCATGAGAATTTCGGGTTCTATCGTCTCGGTGGCAACCGGACAACCGGATATAACTGGGAGAATAACTACTCCAATGCTGGATCAGATTGGCTGCATTCCAGTGATACCTATATGGTACCGGATGGTGTAGATGAAACCATTCCGGGGATCACGCTGACCGATTTCATTGATAATGATGTCATTCCCGGAGCGAAAACGATGCTGACCGTGCCATTAGCTGGCTACGTTGCCGCAGATAAAAATGGTACGGTACAGGAAGGGGAAACAGCGCCATCATCTCGTTGGATTCCGGCAATAGCGAAAAAGAATGCACCATTCTCATTAACCCCTGATCTCACTGATAATGCTGTGTATACCGATGAAATGGTCAACTTTTTAGTTGACCGATACGGGCGAGCGGCCGACGGTGGCGTATTTGCTTACTCACTGGATAATGAGCCCAGTTTGTGGTACCACACTCATTCACGAATCCATCCGGACAAACCGGGCGCCAAAGATCTGGTCGAACGCTCGATTGACGCGGCTCAGGCCGTCAAAGGCGTTGATCCGACTGCCGCCGTCTTTGGGCCTGCTTTATATGGTTTTGGCGCTTTTACCTCATTGAGTGATGCACCGGATTGGTCGAACTATTCGAATCAGTATCACTGGTTTATTGACTATTATCTGGCCCAGATGAAAGCGGCCGGTGAATCATCCGGTATGCGATTATTGGACGTGCTTGACCTGCACTGGTATTCCGAAGCAAGAGGGGATCAACGCGTCACCGATGGCAGTGCTGATTCAGTGAAAGATAAAAATGCCCGGCTGCAGGCTCCCCGGACGTTATGGGATCCTGAATATCAGGAAGATAGCTGGATTGCACAATGGAATATGGCTGAGCTGCCGTTGATTCCGCATATTCAAGATTCTATCGATGCACATTATCCGGGAACGAAGATTGCGTTCACCGAATATGGTTATGGTGGTGGCGATGATATTACCGGTGCAATTACTGAAGCCGATGTGCTGGGGATCTTCGGTAAATATGATGTTTATGCCGCCAACAGCTGGATTTTAAATGACGAAGAGAAATATTTAGCCAGTGCATATCGTCTCTATCGCAACTATGACGGCGCGAATGGGACGTTTGGCGATACCAGCGTCACAGCAACAATGAGCGATAAAGAAAACAGCTCTATTTATGCATCGGTTGATTCAGAGACCGGGTTACTCCATGTCATCGTATTGAATAAGAATATGAATGAATCGATCAATGGTGTGTTCAACATCGATTCAACCACGATTTATAAGTCAGGTAAGACTTATGTGCTCAATTCTGATTCTGTTGAAATTCAGGATAAAGGAGAGGTTGAGGTCACGAATAATCAGCTCAATTATGATATTCCAGCCCTGTCTGCTTATCATTTTGTCTTTAGCACCTCTGATGCCACCGATCCGACAGACCCAACGGATCCCTCCGATCCAACTGATCCGACAGACCCCACTGACCCAACGGATCCCGGAACTGATGGTGTGACGGTGTCCGTCAATATTCCACAAGATGGCAGTACATCATACTGTTCTGACGTTGTGGTCACCAACAATGGCTCTGAAGCTGTTGAATGGAACACCACTTTTGATGTCGAAGGCAGCGTGTACGCATTATGGAATGCAAATTGGGAGCAGTCCGGTGCTAAAGTAACCATTCGTGGTGTTGAGTGGAACAAAGTCTTACAGCCAGGTGCAAGTACCAGTTCTATCGGGTTCTGTGCCAATCGTTAAGCGCTATTTTTAAGCGACTGAACTTGCATTAAAATTTAAATCCCCTGTGGTATACACCGGGGATTTTTTATTGTACCAATCAAATCAAACATGATAAAAATTCATGTTTGATTTGAGTAAATATCACTTTTCTCATGTGAAGAACCGAGTACGCTATGAATATGATTCAATAGCAACTTGAGAAAATATCATGTCATTATCTATCCCCCCATTCCGTGCCGATGTGGTCGGCAGTTATCTTCGACCAAACTATCTTCATGACGCTCGCCGGCAGTTTGCTGCCGGTCAACTGACTCAGCAACAATTGACTGACGTTGAAGATCAAGCCATTACTGAACTTGTTGTCCGCCAGAAAGCTGCGGGTTTACAGGTGATTACCGACGGGGAATTCCGGCGGAGTTGGTGGCATTTGGATTTTATGTGGGGCATCAATGGCGTGGAGAAGTCTGAGATTGAACAAGGTTATCTCTTTGCTCAAATTGAAACCCGCCCGGAGAGTGTTCGTTTAACCGGGAAAATCAGTGGTGAACAACATCCTTTTCTTGAACATTTTCGATTTCTGATGCAATTCGCTGAAGACGGCATCGTGCCTCGTCTGACGATTCCGGCGCCAGCGCAATTTCTGAAAGAGCTACAGCGTCCGTGTAATCTGGAGCAGACCCAAGCGATATATCCGAATGAAACCGATTTGCTTGATGATATTGTTCTGGTTTATCAAACCTTTATTCGGGAGTTGTATGCGGCAGGTTGTCGCAACTTACAGATTGATGACTGTACTTGGGGGATGTTAACTGATCCAAAAATTGCGGCGGTTGCAGCAAAAGCGTCCACACCGGGAGAAGCTACTTGCGGATGTGGGGATTCTCACGAATTTGATCATACCCAAAGTATTGCGGGGTTAACGGAAAAGTTATTGCTGGTTAATAATCGTGCATTAGCAAATGCACCAGCTGATCTGATTTTGACGACGCATGTTTGCCGTGGCAATTATCGTTCGACCTGGGCAGCATCTGGTGGGTATGCTCCGATTGCTGATGTCCTGTTCGCCAAAGAAAATGTCTCTGCATTTTATCTGGAATTTGATACAGACCGATCCGGTGATTTTTCACCGCTCGCCAAAGTACCTCAAGACAAGCAAGTTGTTCTTGGCCTTGTTTCTTCGAAAACGGGTGAATTGGAAGATAAAGATGAAGTGATTACTCGCATTCATGAGGCGGCACAATATGTACCTCTGGAAAATCTGTGTCTGAGCACTCAGTGCGGTTTTGCTTCAACCGAAGAAGGGAATGAGCTGAGCGAGGAGCAACAATGGCAGAAAATTGCACTTGTTAAAGAGATTGCCAAGCAAGTCTGGGGATAAGCTGAACAGGGCATGATTGATATAGCCGCGCTTAAAATGAAGTAAAGAAAAAGAAGTCGCAGCTTAGCGGCGACTTCTTTATTCATCAGACATTCTTGATTTCTTGCATCTATCCTGCACAATAGCGACCTAATTTCGGCAGTCGTTTGGCGTGGATCTTCATGTTGCTCATTATTGATAATTATGACTCGTTTACTTACAACCTGTACCAGTATTTCTGTGAACTGGGGGCTGAAGTCAACGTCGTCCGTAATGACCAGATTGATATTGCCGGAATCACTTCACTTAATCCTTCCCATCTCGTGATTTCTCCGGGGCCGTGTACGCCGAATGAAGCGGGGATCTCTCTCGATGTCGCCAAACATTTTGCCGGTCAGCTTCCTTTGCTTGGTGTTTGTCTGGGTCATCAGGCGATTGCACAGGCTTTTGGGGCAAAGGTTGTCCGTGCAAAGCAAGTGATGCATGGTAAAGTCTCGTCAATTTGTCACAGTGGTCAGGGGCTATTCCATGGTTTAAATCATCCGTTAACAGTCACTCGTTACCATTCTCTAGTTGTGGAACGACAGAGCTTGCCGGATTGTTTCGATATCACAGCCTGGACTGAAACTGTTGATGGTGATGTTGATGAAATCATGGGATATCAACACCGAACCTTACCCATTGATGCCGTTCAGTTTCATCCGGAATCGATAAAAACCGAACAAGGTCATGCGTTGCTGGCGAATTTTTTACGTCGTTGAGTTGGTATTACGGCGCATCGTTACTGCAATATAATTAAATAAAAAATCATTTTTATTGCATAATTATACAATTGGGGTAACTTGTGACAGAATCATCTGACAAGTGTCGGTGCGGATGATATTGTCTGCTTGCAATGGTATTGTCTACTGACATTGGTGAATCGTATCTCAACCGCCGAAACACGGTCAGAATGAACAGATCATCTATACTGATGAATATTTGGATGAGGCGGTTGTAAGCTCACGAGCGGAGAGGGAGTGTGAATGGCTACACAGAATAATGTTGTTCGGGCACAGTTTGATGAGGTTATGGTGCCTTGTTACAGTCCGATGGAAGTGATTCCGGTGAAGGGAAAAGGGTCTCGGTTGTGGGATCAAGCAGATAAAGAATACGTCGATTTTGCCGGTGGTATCGCAGTCAGTTGTCTGGGGCACTGCCACCCAGCCATGGTTGAAGCATTGACTGAGCAAGCGCAGAAGCTTTGGCACCTGAGTAATGTAATGACCAATGAACCGGCATTGCGCCTGGCAAAAAAACTGACGGAACTGAGTTTTGCCGAGAAAGTTTTTTTTGCCAATTCAGGCGCTGAAGCGAATGAAGCAGCATTGAAGTTGGCTCGGCGGTGGGCAGTAGATAATTATGGTCCGGAAAAGTCGGAAATTATTGCTTTTAAACAGGGATTCCATGGCCGGACATTTTTTACGGTGACTGTTGGTGGGCAATCGACTTATTCCGATGGCTTTGGCCCGAAACCGTCCGATGTGGTTCATCTGCCTTATAATGATCTGGCTGCATTCAAAGCCCAGATATCAGATCAGACATGTGCCGTGATGATGGAGCCACTGCAAGGTGAAGGTGGGATTATTTCTCCGACAGCAGAATTTATTCAGGCGGTCAGAGCGCTGTGTGATGAACACAATGCATTATTAATTTTTGATGAAGTTCAGACCGGTAATGGCCGGACTGGTGATTTCTATGCATATCAGGGTATTGGGGTCACACCAGATATTCTCAGTACTGCAAAATCGCTGGGGGGCGGGTTCCCGATCGGTGCGATGTTAACGACGACGGCAATTGCATCTCACTTTAAGGTTGGGGTGCATGGCTCGACGTATGGTGGCAATCCACTTGCCTGTGCGGTTGCTGAAGCGGTGGTCAATATAACCTCTCAACCTCAGGTGCTTGAAGGCGTTAAAGAAAAAGAGCTGCTGTTCCGGGATGGATTAGAACGGATTAATGCCAAATACCCGATATTCAGTGAGATTCGTGGCAAAGGTTTATTGCTCGGTGCGGTACTGACTGAAGCTTGGCACGGAAGAGCGCGTGACATACTACAGGCAGCCGGTAAAGCGGGCGTGCTTGTTTTGGTCGCCGGGCCGAATGTGGTGCGCTTCACGCCGTCACTGGTGATTGAGGATATCGATATTCAGGAAGGCTTGTTACGACTGGAAAAAGCCATTGCATCATTAACTTAGTTTAAATTTTAGCTCAGGTTCGCAACGATCCTGAGCTATGCTTATAGTCAGACTGGTTTCATTTCGAACTCAGGTTTTCAGGGAGAGACATCCATGCTTGTGGTTCGTCCCATTACAATGACTGACTATAATGCGCTCTATCATTGTGCGATAGAATCTGGTTATGGCTTTACATCACTGCCTGTCAATGAGGCGCTGTTATCTCATCGTATTGAACATTCAGAAGCGAGTTTTGCCAAGGCAGATGTTCAGTCACCAACCGATGAGAGTTACCTGATGGTTGGGGTCGATAGCGAAAGCGGTCGGATTGCCGGTACGACAGCAATTGGAGCCTACGTCGGCTGGGATACACCGTCTTATTCTTATCATATCAGTACCATTCTTCATTCTTCCCGTCGCTTGGGCGTCAACAAAATCGTGAAATTATTGACGCTAGGTAATAACTATACCGGTTGTTCTGAGTTGTGTACGCTCTTTCTCTTACCCGAGTTTCGTGCCGGTCTGAATGGTCGTTTGATGTCTAAATGTCGCTTTTTGATGCTGGCGGAACACCGGGAGCGCTTTGCTCAGACCATTATTGCTGAAATGAGAGGCGTCTCTGATGAACAGGGAAACTCTCCGTTCTGGCAATGGTTGCAGGAACATTTTTTCTCCATCGATTTTTCTCTGGCGGATTATTTGACGGGGTCGGGCCATAAAGGGTTCATTGCTGAACTGATGCCCAAATTACCGATCTATATCAATCTGCTCAGCCCTGAAGCCCAAGCTGTGATCGGAAAGGTACATGACAAGACCAGACCTGCTTTAAAATTATTAGAAGAAGAAGGATTCACCTGTCGTAATTATGTCGATATTTTTGATGCAGGCCCGACGGTTGAATGTGATTTACGTCATATTGAGTCGGTCAGGCACTCTGTGTCAGCGACAGTTAAAGTGGCGCAACATCACAGCCAACAAAAAGTCATACTCAGTAATACTTCATTTGAATTTTTCCGGGCGACAATCGCCGAGGTCGATTTTCACCCGGAATCTGAGACTGTGATCGTGACGCCTGAAGTGGCTCAGGCTTTGTTGATTCAGTCTGGTGATCGGGTTCGTTTTCTGGTGATTCGTTAATCTCCGAAAGCCGGAAACAGGAATGCGATGACAGCCCAAGATGATTGATAAAGAAGGAGGCGCTATGACGCCGGACTCATTATTTGCCGCATTGTGGCAAGATTATACAACCAGGCTTTGCCCATCCGCACAGCTGATCCACAAACTTCTTCAGGAAGAGGAACCGCTCAACAATGATCATATTGCGTTGCGGACGTTTAATTTGTCACCAGTCAACCTTGACGTGATAGCCGCACCCTTTGTTCGGCTGGGATATGTGTCGAAAGGGCACTATCAGTTTGAACAAAAAAAGTTAGCTGCGCAGCACTTTGAACACCCGAATCCCAAGTTACCTAAAGTCTTCATCAGTGAGTTGGAAGTTGAACGCTGTTCTGAATCTTTGCAAAAGATCGTGAGAAGTCTGATCTCTCATGTCAGGTCCGACATGGTTGCTGATACTGACTTTCTTTATGGTGGGCGTTTATGGCCGATTTCACTCGAGCAATATTATCTGTTGGCGGAAGAGAGTGAGTATGCCGCTTGGGTTGCGGCACATGGCTACGGTGCGAACCATTTTACGGTGAGTGTCAATCAGTTGGCCCGTTTTAATCAGGTCGCGGATGTGAATGCTTATCTACTCCAACATGGCTTTGTGATCAATTCATCAGGTGGTGAAGTGAAGGGCTCACCGGCGTTATTTCTGGAACAGTCATCGATCATGGCTGATCGGGTTGCGGTTGAATTTGATGAAGCGGAGTTGTTGGTTCCCGGTGGTTTCTATGAATTTGCCAAACGTTATCCGATGGCGAATGGTATTTTATATCCCGGATTTGTCGAAGCTTCGGCTGACAAAATTTTTGAAAGTACCAATGATCAGTGATGTATCATGATCAATCGTCGCAAATAAAAGAGCCATCGCGAGGATGGCTCTTTTGTTGGTTCAAGCAAAAAAATTATCTTGTACCGTAAACAACAATTGTTTTTCCGTGGGCTGAAATAAGGTTCTGCTCTTCGAGCATTTTCAAAATGCGGCCAACGGTTTCACGAGAACAACCGACAATCTGGCCGATCTCCTGGCGGGTAATCTTGATTTGCATTCCGTCCGGGTGCGTCATTGCATCGGGTTGTTTTGCCAGATTTAACAGCGTCTGTGCAATACGACCTGTCACATCCAGAAAAGCCAGATCACCGACTTTCTGGCTAGTGACTTGAAGGCGGCTTGCCATCTGTCCTGCCAGACGCATCAAAATGTCTGGATTGACCTGAATTAACTGACGGAACTTTTTGAAGGAAATTTCTGCAACTTCGCAGGGAGATTTCGCTCTGACCCAAGCTGTTCGTTCTTGACCTTCTTCGAATAAACCAAGTTCACCGATGAAGTCACCCTGATTGAGGTAAGAAAGGATCATTTCTTTCCCTTCTTCGTCCTTGATCAGAACAGCAACAGATCCCTTCACGATGTAATAAAGCGTTTCCGCTTTTTCGCCTGCATGAATCAGCGTACTCTTTGAAGGGTATTTATGTATGTGACAATGTGAAAGAAACCACTCTAATGTTGGATCGGTTTGAGGTTTACCTAGAACCATAATATCTCTCTTCCTCTGCAGGGTAGCTTGCTGCTTTCCATGTTTTCGCGAAGCTTTTGAACTGAACATGTTCAAACTGAACATGTCTCGGAACTAAACACTTAGCATAAAAGCACTTGAGAAAGCCTGCAAGTTGTCTTCTGTTTCGGTATCAAATAGTATCCTTTTTCTTACATAATTTCTTGACTTTAATCGTGTCATGACCGTGATTTAGTACGCAAAAATGTGCGCATCGTCACGGTATAGGAACTAAAAGAGCCCGATTCGTGCCAGTGAATCGTAATTAGCCAATTTTTCCGGTTTCTATCAACTGCTGAAGAATAGGACGGACAATCAACTCCATGGCAAAACTCATTTTCCCACCGGGCACGACAATCGTGTTATGACATGACATAAATGAGCCATCAATCATTGCCAACAGGTAAGGGAAATCGACTTTTTTGATGCCTAGCAAGCGGATGACCACAAAACTTTCATCCAGACTCGGAATCCCTTTTGCACTCAGTGGATTGGATGTATCCACTGTCGGAACCCGCTGAAAGTTAATATGTGTCCGAGAAAATTGGGGCGTAATGTAATTTAAGTAATCATCCATGGAGCGAACGATCGAATCCATCACTGCTTCTCGGGAATGCCCTCTGTCCCGGGTGTCCCGGACATACTTTTGAATCCACTCCAGATTGACGATCGGCACCATGCCAATGAGAAAATCAACATGTTGGGAGACATTGGTTTCGCCATCGACCACCCCCCCATGAAGCCCTTCATAAAAAAGGACATTGGTATCATTGGGGAGATCTTGCCATGGCGTAAATGTTCCCGGCATCTGGTTATAGGGAACTGCTTCATCAAATGTATGCAGATAACGGCGAATTTTTCCCGTTCCGGTGCGGCCATATTCCCGGAAAAACTCTTCCAATGCCGGAAAATCGTTTGCTTGAGGACCGAAATAGCTGATATGGCGTCCTTGCTCTCTGGCCTTACGGATTTCGACATCCATCTCCGGTCTGGTGAAACGGTGAAAACTATCACCTTCAACCCAAGCCGGCTTGATTCGCATCATATTAAACATTTTGCGAAAAGCTTCGGAAGTCGTTGTTGTACCGGCACCCGAAGAGCCGGTTACTGCAATAATGGGATGTTTTGCTGACATGACATACCTTGTCTTATCATTCCTTGTCGTGCACTCAATGAACCGATCTCCCGAAGAAAACCGAGAAATCGATTTCACTATATCATGGAAATTGGTGCTGTCATCGGACAATTCATAAATTAACGATATCTGTTTTGTTGAATATCTACGGACTCGTGAAGTTCGGAATAGACGATCACCGCTTCTCCGGATTGAATCTGTTGTTTGACCTGAGCGACTTTCTCTTCAAGAGAAATTTCTTGCTCGCCGTAGTCGGTTCCTTCTCGGAGGATAAACTCCCTGATCAGATTATCGAGCGTATCCGGTTCGAGCGTTTGCCAAGGAATAATCATAATGATGACCTTCTATACGATCACTCTGGGATGAATGAATAGCGTGTATCTTAACGGATTTTACATGATGTTGCGCAATAATCATGATTTTACACGCAAATATAGATGATGCTTGAGGCGTGACTTTGGAAGAGTAGGAGAACACTCATCAGTTCGGTGAGCGTTCTCGGTAGTCGTTGGTGACGATACTGAGGGGATGGTATTCAATACTTAGGTGATTGTGCCCGATAATAGTGGGGCAGAGCTTCTTCCAACCAGAAGCGTGGTTTGGCAACGGTGCCACTCAGAAAGCCGACATGCCCACCATGTGTCATGAGTTGATAATCGATCATCTGGGGCAGCGGTGCCGTCGGAATAACTGCATCAGTCATAAAGGGATCGTCTTGTGCGTGTACAATGAGTGTCGGCAGACGAATTTGTCCCAGTTTAGAGATTGCCGAACAGCGTTGATAGTAGTCTTGGGCGTTTTCAAATCCATGCAGGGGGGCGGTGATCAAATCATCGAATTCTTGTAATGTTTTCAACTGTCGAATTAAGGACTGTGTGACTGGAATCGTTTGCCGGAGCGTCCCAAATTTACGATAAGCATTTTGCTTGAGTGAGTTGAGGAGGTAAGCCTGATAGATACGTGAGAAGCCGCGATTAATCCGGCTCGAACTGTCACTCAAATCGAAGGGGGCTGAGATAATGGAGGCACTATCGATAAGTGGCAGATCTGCAAACTCTGCCAAATAGTTTGCCAACATATTGCCACCGAGCGAGATACCGGCAGCCATCTTGTAATTGGACGGAAAACGTTGATGGATTTGTGTCAGAAAATAGCGTGGATCGCTGGTTTCTCCCGAATGGTAGGCACGGGCTTGTCGGTTTGGCTGGCCGTTACACCCACGAAAGTGCATCATGACAGATAACCAGCCTTGTTGCGCGAAAGCGTGCATCAAACCGTTGGCATAAGGGCTATGAAAGCTTCCCTCGAGACCATGGAAGAGAATAAATAAAGGTTTTGTCTGCACATCGGGTTGATTTGGGTCTTCACTCCAAGCCAGGCTCAAAATATCATCATCCGGTGTCGTCAGCGTTTCCCAATACGGTGAAAATAAAGGGGTGCGTCGAACCCATCTGGGCAGCAGTGTCTGAATGTGTGGCGCGGCACCACCTAAAGCCGGCTTGAATGTCAGCAACCTATTTGGGCTCACGTTTTGTATCGAACTGCTCACCGCGATTCTTTCCTCTATTTTTTGTACTTGGCATGTGTTGATGAAAATGATGCGGGTTTCGCAAAGATCTTGGCAAGATGATCAGCGGTCAGCGCTTTGCAGTAACGCTGGGTCATTAATTGTGTGTCGCCGGGCTGCAACTTGAGCTGATTAATACAATCCACCAGATCGGATTGTTGCTGTTTTTCCAGTTGTAGCTCAAATTGAAGCGACTCACGATAGAGCGTATCCGGCAGATGTGCTTTGAGTTTTCTGCGTAACTCTCGATAGCTATTGAGCAATCCTTCAGTGGCACTGATACAAGTCATCACACGATGCCAGTCTTGTTGCCCGATGCTGAGCTGCTGTTCATCGAGCCATTTCAGAAGCAAAAGTAAATTGACGTTACCGTGGTAGTTGTTTTGGAGGCTGAGACAGGCTTCTTTGACTTCCCGGACACTGTAATATTGCAAACTAAATTGCCAAAGTCGTTCCAGTGTCAGGGAAATCGGTGTCTGAATCATAAAGTGTTGAACTCCTGTTCCATCTGTTCTAGGCGCTCTTGATGCTCCATCCATTGAGACTCAAGTTCCTCAAGGTCAGATTTACTTTGAGCCTGAAGCGCAAGCACCTGAGTAAGTTTAGCTTTATTCTCCGCATCATACAGGGATGAATCGCTTAATTGCTGCTCTGCATCGCTGAGCGTTGATTGTAATTTATCGATTTGCTGCTCTAATTGTGTCAGTTTCTTGCGAATTGGCGCAGTTTGCTGACGGAGTTCTGCTTCTTTACGTTTTTGTTCTTTTTTCGCCGCGGCACTGAATTGACTGTCTTTCGTTGTGGTTTGTTCTTTCTTGTCCTGCTTTTGTTGTTTTTGCTGCTCGGTGAGCCAACGGTAATAATCATTCAGATCGCCATCGAATGCGACCACTTTGGCATCATGAACCAGATAAAAATCATCGGTGGTGGCCCGAAGCAGATAGCGGTCATGGCTGACAATCACCATCGCCCCTTCGTAAGTCTGCAAGGCGAGTGTCAGTGCTTGACGCATATCGAGATCAAGGTGGTTGGTCGGTTCGTCCAGTAACAGGAGATTTGGTTTCTGCCAGACGATTAATGCCAAGACGAGTCGCGCTTTTTCGCCACCGGAGAAAGGCGCGACTTTTTCGAGTGCTTTATCACCTTGAAAACCGAAGCTACCGAGATAATCTCTTAGTTGTTGTTCGGTATGATTCGGTGCGATTTGCATTAAATGTTGTAACGGGGTTTCTTCCGGATGAAGCGTTTCCAACTGATGCTGGGCAAAATAACCGATTTTGACGCCTTGAGAATAGGTGAGCGCACCGCTTTGAGGTTGTAACTCCCCAGAGAGTAGTTTGATGAGCGTTGATTTCCCTGCCCCATTACGACCCAGCAAACCGATCCGACTACCGGGTACCAGATTCAATTTGATCTGGTTGAGGATCGCGACGTGATCATATCCGGCAGCAACTTCATCCATCATCAGAATCGGGTTCGGCAGAGCCGTCGGCTCTCTGAATTCAAAACTAAACGGATTATCCAGTTGCGCGGGCAGCACCTTTTCCATCCGTTCCAGTGCTTTAATCCGACTCTGTGCCTGACGAGCTTTGGACGCCTTGTAACGAAAACGGTCAATATAGCTTTGCATGTGAGAAATTTGCTTTTGCTGTTTCTGATACATCGCCTGCTGAAGAACCAGTTTTTCGGCTCTCTGATTTTCGAATGATGAATAATTACCGGTGTACTCGTTGAGTTGCTGATTCTCGATATGGATAATCCGGCCGACAATCGGATCAAGAAAATCCCGGTCATGTGAAATTAGGATCAGTGTGCCGGGATAATTCTGTAGCCAGCGTTCCAGCCACATAACTGCATCTAGATCCAAGTGGTTGGTTGGTTCATCGAGTAACAGGAGGTCTGAGCGACAGAGCAATGCCTGAGCCAGATTCAGGCGCATCCGCCAGCCACCGGAAAATTGTGTCAAATGCCATTGCATCTGTTCTTGACTGAACCCCAGACCGTCCAGTAATTCAGACGCACGGGCCCGGATACTGTAACCACCGATCGTCTCAATATGACCGTGCAGTTCTGCGACCCGTGTCCCTTCTTCACGTTGCTCAGCTTGCTGCAACTGTTTTTCCAGTAAGCGGTATTCCCGATCACCATCGATGACATATTCAATGGCACTACGCTCGAGCGCCGGTGTCTCTTGCGCGACCCAGGCTAATTCCCACTGGGCTGGCATATTGAATGAACCGGCATCAACGCTGAGTTCATCCTTGAGCAGTGCAAATAGGCTTGACTTACCACAGCCGTTTTTACCGACCAGACCTACTTTGTCTCCCGGATGAATTGTTGCAGATGTTTGTTCTAACAGCGGTTTTCCGCCGCGCAATAACTGAATATCAGAAAAGGTAATCATAAAAAGGTATCTGGTTGAAAACAAACTGCCCGAAATAGTAGGTGGATTGATGACAAATGTCGATGATTAGCGGAGCGCGATGGTTGGATCTTGCGGTGGTTCGGTCTCATTGATAATTTGTGTTGGTGTTAGCGACGTCTCGCTCGTCTATGATTTGAGATGATCTGTTCCGGAAGTGAAAATAATTATTACAGAAATCTCAGGGAAGATTGGTACGGACTGATTACAATACGTTATGATTCAGTTAAATAGACAGAGGAGTGAAGTTAGTCATGGCTGATACGGTTTCGTGTACCACCGAATGCCCCAAAGTGTTGGTGATCTTTGCTCATCCGGAGCCACAGAGCTCCGTTGTGAATCAGATATTAATTGAAGCGATCAAGCCGCTTGAAAATGTCACCATCCATGATCTTTATGCAACCTATCCTGACTTTTTTATTGATGTCGATGCTGAACAAAGTCTGTTGATGGCGCATGATGTGATTGTTTTTCAACATCCTCTTTATATGTATTCTTGTCCCGCATTGCTAAAAGAATGGTTGGATCGGGTCTTATGCAAAGACTTTGCATTTGGCTCTCAATGTGCACTGGCAGGTAAAATCTGGCGCAGTGTGATTACCACCGGGGGCAAGAAAACGGCTTTTGGTCATAAGGGGTATAACAAATATCCGTTGGACGAGATTCTACAACCGTTTGAACTGGTTGCCTCTCTTTGCCGCATGACATGGTGTAATCCATTGATCCTATACTGGTCTCGTAATGTCACTGAAACTGAAAGATATCAACATGCCGAGTCTTATCGTCAGTGGCTGAGTGCGCCCGAGATGATAGATACTCACGGTTCAGAGGAGCAATAAATGGCAGCATTGACGAATGATTTTTTACAAAGTAGTGCTGTATTTCTGACAGCGGCAGCCATTGCTGTGCCTGTGGCCCAGCGTGCCGGGCTTGGTTCGGTGTTGGGATATCTGTTAGCCGGGGGAGCGATTGGTCCTTGGGGACTGGGATTAATTAGTGATGTTGACGCGATTCTGCATTTTGCAGAATTCGGTGTGGTTTTATTGCTGTTTGTGATCGGGCTTGAACTGAATCCGCGCAAGCTTTGGCAAATGAAATCACCGATTCTCGGGCTTGGCGGTGCTCAGGTTGTGGTGACCAGTGCCGTGTTAGCCAGCCTCATCCATTTTTTTGTCAACAGTTGGCAGGTTAGTTTGGTGATGGGGATGGGATTAGCGCTTTCTTCTACAGCAATTGCTTTGCGGGTGATTGAAGAGCAAGAACTGGAGCGCAGTGAAACCGGGCAGTCAGGCTTTGCGGTATTGTTATTTCAGGATATTGCCGTGATCCCCATGTTGGCGTTGTTACCTGTATTAGCCGGGAATTCTGCCGGGGATTGGATTGATGCACTGTGGATGCTCTGTGGCATTGTCGGATTGCTGGTCGGCGGTCATTTTCTATTAAGCCCGTTGTTTCGCTATATCGTGATGAGCGGTGTCCGGGAGTTGTTCACTGTTGCGGCATTATTGTTGGTCATTAGTATTGCGTTGCTGATGCAATTTTTAGGGCTGTCCATGGCGTTGGGGACGTTCCTTGCCGGGGTGTTGTTGGCAGAAAGTGAATTTCGCCATGAGCTGGAAGTGTCTATTGAGCCGTTTAAAGGGCTATTGCTCGGGCTCTTCTTTATTGCGATCGGTATGGCCGTTGATTTAGGACTATTGTTCAACAATCCATTACAGATTCTCGCGGCGGTAACTGTACTGGTGGCAATTAAAGGTGGGATTCTCTACTTACTGGCCCGATTGTTCGGAACTCGCGCGAAAGCGCGTAGCAGTATGGCCGCCATTCTGAGTCAGGGAGGCGAGTTTGCTTTTGTCATCTTTACCGCTGCGCAGTCCGAAGGTTTACTGCAAGCAGAGCAAACGTCATTTTTGCTGGTGGTCGTCAGTTTATCGATGGTCACTACGCCACTGTTGCTCAGTATTCAGAAACGTTGGTTTGCCCGAGAGTTCAACTCGGCAGATGATTTAGCGGTTGATGTCGAAAATAATGACCCGAGAGTGATTATTGCCGGGTTTGGGCGGTTTGGGCAGATCGTGGGTCGTTTGATGTTTGCCAATAAAATCAAAGTTACTATTCTTGAAAGTGATGCGAGTCAGATCAAATTACTGCGTAAGTATGGTTATCAGGTTTTTTATGGGGATGCGACCAATCTGGAGTTACTCCGCTCAGCGGGTGCAGAAGATGCGGAAGCGATTGTGGTATGTACCGATGATCCGGATGAAGTGATGGCGATTGTTGCGTTATGTCAGCATCATTTCCCGAAATTGAAAATTTTAGCGCGGGCGCGCAGTCGGGTTGAAGCTTATCAACTGCTTAATCATGGTGTACCGCACTTCTCGCGAGAAACATTCTTGGGAGCGCTGGATTTAGGGAGACAAACATTGGTTGAATTAGGGATGCATCCCTATCAGGCAAAACGAGCTGAATCACATTTTTGTCGTTTAGATAATGCGATGCTGGAAGAGCTGTTGCCGATGCATAATGAAGGCAAGCAACTCTCGTTGCGTGCCAAAGAGACTCGGCAAGAACTGGAAGAAATATTTGGGCGCGAGATGGAGAAAGACCATCAGGCTCGAGACTTTTGGGAAAGAGATCAGGATTAATTTGTGCAAATTAAGAAACGTTTTATAGCCGGAGCCTGTTGTCCGCAGTGTCACACTGCCGATTCACTTTGCTGGTGGGAAGTGAATCATGTTGAGCATGTCGAATGCGTGGAATGTGATTATACCGAACAGCGAACACCACGTTCCGTTGAGCAAAGTACACATGCGGAAGAAGCGATGATTGGTATTTTTAAACCGGACTAATTGAGGTTTACGAGAGACTTCTTCATAATATCGCTCAGTTCTCCAAGGATTTCGAATCACTTGGACATGCAATACGGTCACAATCGGTGACAAAATACACTCGATGCCTTGGAGCGTTTATGAAAATTGAAAAGAATGTTGTGGTGAGTTTAGCGTACCAACTCAAACTGGAAGACGGAGTTGTCGCTGATCAGTCAACTGCTGATGCCCCGCTTGATTACCTGCATGGTCATCACAACCTGATCGTCGGCTTAGAGCGTGAACTTGAAGGTAAAGTTGCTGGCGATAAATTTACTGCAACCATTACACCTGAAGACGCATACGGTGAATACAATGATGACTTGGTTCAGCGTGTTCCGGCCGATGTTTTTCATGGTGTCGATCAACTTGAAGCGGGTATGCGTTTTCTGGCAGAAACTGATCAGGGTCAGATTCCGGTCGAAATCACAGAAGTTGACGGTGATGAAGTCGTCGTCGACGGTAACCACATGCTGGCCGGTCAGACACTGACGTTTGACGTTGAAGTTGTCGCGGTTCGTGCAGCAACAGATGAAGAGGTTGCTCATGGGCATATTCATCAAGGTGGCGGTAGCTGTGGACATGATCACGACCATGGTGAAGAAGGCTGCTGTGGTGGAAATGGCGGGTGTGGCTGCCATTAATTGTCCTGATTCGTTTCACTGAATCTACTAAATGGAAACACCTGCCGATTTGTGCAGGTGTTTTTTTATGGTCTTACGAGGATATATATGAAGAAACGTTTTGCGATTGCAATTCATGGCGGTGCCGGCACAATTCTGCGTTCTCAAATGACGGATGAAATTCAGCGGGATGTGGAACAGGTTTTGGATCTAGCTGTCTCTCAAGGCCATCAGTTACTCGCGCAAGGCGGCAGCGCCGTCGATGCGGTTGTCTGCGCTGTCAGAATTCTTGAAGACTCTCCACACTTTAATGCAGGGAAAGGCTCTGTCCTGACGGCGAAAGAGATGGTCGAAATGGATGCGGCGGTAATGTGTGGTGAACATCGCCAGGCAGGGGCGGTTGCCGGGGTTCGTCATATCAAAAACCCAGTGCAACTGGCTAAAGATGTGATGCAGCAGAGTGCTCATGTGATGCTCATTGGTGAAGGGGCGGAAGAGTTTGCAGCAAAGCTTGGTTATGACTATACCGAACAGGATTATTTTTTTACCGACAGACGTTACGAACAACTGTTAGCTATGAAAGCTGCAGGGAGCTTTGCGTTGTCTGAGTCAAGTTATCCCGATGAGCATAAATTCGGCACTGTCGGTGCCGTTGCATTGGATCAGAATGGTAACCTTGCAGCTGCAACCAGTACCGGGGGAGTCACCAATAAACAGTATGGACGGGTTGGGGATTCTCCGATTATCGGTGCCGGAACTTATGCAGAAAATCATAATGTTGCTATATCTGCAACCGGTATGGGTGAAGTCTTTATGCGTTGTTGTGTTGCCGGTGATATTGCCGCGCGAATGCGTTACTTACGGGAAGATGTACATACAGCTTGCACCAAGGTCATTCAAGGTGAGGTGAAAAACTTGGGTGGAGAAGGCGGGGTGATTGCAATTGATCAATTCGGGGAGATTCATTTTGGCATGAACTGTACCGGTATGTATCGGAGTTGCATCGATATTCATGGCAAAAAACAGATCAAAATCTACGCAGATGACGTGTAAACCGACATTTTACGCAAACGATTTCTTTTTGATTCTAAAATCGAACAAAAAGCGTTTTTTTATGAATTTTTTATGCTTAAAAAATGACTGCATCATCCAACATTCGGTGGTAGAATCCATTTTTAACCAGCAATCAGATTTGGAAAGATGGGAAATAACGTTGTCGTACTAGGCACCCAATGGGGTGATGAAGGTAAAGGGAAAATTGTTGATCTGCTTACTGAAGATGCAAAGTATGTTGTCCGTTATCAAGGCGGTCACAATGCAGGTCATACTCTGGTCATTGACGGTGAAAAAACCGTTCTTCACTTGATTCCATCCGGTATTCTCCGCGAACACGTAAAATGCATTATCGGAAATGGTGTTGTGCTTTCACCGGATGCACTTTTAAAAGAAATGGAAGAGCTTGAAGCTCGAGGTATTCCTGTTCGCCAACGTCTTTCTATTTCTGAAGCTTGTCCGCTCATTTTACCCTACCATATTGCACTGGATCAGGCGCGCGAAGCAGCTCGTGGTACAAAAGCTATCGGTACAACCGGGCGGGGAATCGGTCCAGCTTACGAAGACAAAGTCGCGCGTCGTGGTTTGCGTGTCGGAGACCTGTTTGATCGCACAACTTTCGCTGCCAAACTACAGGAAGTCATGGAATATCATAACTTCCAGTTGGTCAACTTCTATAAAGCTGAACCCGTGAATTACGATGAAGTTCTGGAACAGGTCATGGGCTATGCTGACGTATTAACGTCAATGGTCATTGATGTGACTGATGAACTTGATAAAGCTCGTAAGCGCGGTGACAAAATCATGTTCGAAGGTGCGCAGGGGACACTGCTGGATATCGACCACGGCACTTATCCATATGTCACTTCATCAAATACGACTGCAGGCGGTGTTGCTGCCGGTTCTGGTTTTGGTCCTCGTCATCTCGGGTATATTCTTGGTATTGCCAAAGCGTACTGTACACGCGTTGGCGCCGGTCCTTTCCCGACCGAGTTGAATGATGAAATTGGTGAGTATCTGGGAACCAAAGGTCAGGAATTTGGTGCGACAACCGGACGTAAGCGTCGTTGTGGCTGGTTTGATGCAGTTGCGATGCGTCGTGCGATTCAAATCAACTCGATTACCGGCTTCTGTATGACGAAGCTAGATGTCTTAGATGGTTTGAAAGAGATCAAAATCTGTACCGGTTACCAAATGAAGGATGGATCAATCGCGGAAGTTTCGCCAATGGCGGCTGATGCTTACGATCATGTCACACCGATTTATGAAACGATGCCGGGTTGGTCTGAGAGCACATTCGGTGTTAAAAAGCTTGAAGATTTGCCTCAGGCTGCATTGAACTATGTCCAGCGCATTGAAACGTTAACGGGTGTACCGGTTGATATCATTTCAACAGGCCCGGATCGGAATGAAACGATTATTAAAGTTCATCCGTTCAGTGTTGCGTAACCCCAATACGACTTGATTGTCAGAGCCGGTCTTTAACGACCGGCTTTTTGCTTTTTTAGGGATTGTTATGTACAGTTGTGTTGTGCAAAAAATCGACAACAACTTTCTCCTAAAGTGATTTGTTCGTCTGCCGATACGGTATTTAAGCCCTAGTCAAAGTGGGTGATATTGTTAAGCGATCGTTCAAAAAAGAGTATGTATATGAGGCTACTAAGCGTAGCAGCTTCGTTGTTAATGATGACGTTGAGCGTTTCAGTCAATGCCACTGTCGCTGATGTCGGGCCGCCAGTCCAAATTTATTCCGAAGCTGAGTTAATTCAACTGATCGAACAGAATAAGCATCTGGAGCGAGTGAAAGCTGATAAATGTCAGCTGGTTGAAGATATCGTTGCCCGGGCTACGCGGATCAATTTACCATCATATGAATTTTTGTATGGCGATATGTTGGCATGGGGCGTGTGTGTCGCTCAGGATGCTGAACTGGGTTTATATTATATGGAAGCTGCAGCCAGTCAGGGATTACCGGCAGCGCTTGAGCAGCTAGGTCGCTATTACGCTGAAGGTGTGCTTGTTCAGCAAGATCGTGAACGCGCAATTGTATATCTGAGAGAAGCCTCCGCAATGGGCAATTTGAAAGCGCGTGTGAAATTGGCTGAGTTATTACTCCGAGATTATGGCAGTCCGCTTGATTATGAAGACGCTTATCGATGGCTATATCATTCTGTTACGGCTGATACGCGCATGCACAAACGTATTGCGATGTTGCGTCAGGGGCTTGAACAGCGGATGCCTGAGAATATTATCGCTCGTGCGAAAATGAGAGAAACGCTTTGGTAGCACACGGTATCGTGATGCGTTCGTTTCTGTTACAATTGATTGAAAACTTCCTTAGTTTAACCACCTGATTTTTGAAGAAATCACAACTTCCCGCTAATATATCTTCAATAAGCTACATTCATGCTTTCTGGATCATCATTTAAACATGGTTGATTCAGAGAATATTTTAAGAGATTACCTTCTTCCTTAGGACGACTTATGTCTGACACTACTCAAAACGATCCGTTTGCTGATCGTGAAGCAAATAACTATGACAACCCGATTCCCAGCCGCGAGTTTATTTTAGAATTTCTCGCTCAGGCGAATGTTCCGATGAATCGCAATGACCTGTTCGAAGTGCTACACCTTTCAGGTGAAGAGCAATACGAAGGATTACGAAGACGTCTGAGAGCCATGGAAAGAGATGGGCAACTGGTCTTCACGCGCCGCCAATGCTATGCACTGCCGGAAAAACTGGAAATGATTAAAGGATATGTCATCGGTCATAAAGATGGATACGGTTGGGTCAGACCTGAGGGAACCCGAGGCAAAGATGAGGATATCGTACTGCCACATCATCAGATGAGAACACTGATTCATGGGGATTATGTGCTGATTCAACCGAATGGCACGGATAAGAGAGGTCGGAAAGAAGGTCGTCTGGTCAGGATTTTAGAGGAAAGAAACAGCCAAATTGTGGGGCGTTTTTTCTTTGAACATGGATATTCTTATGTCGTACCTGATGACTCCCGGATTAGTCATGACATTTTGATTCCGGATGAAGCTCGTGCCGGAGCCCGCATGGGAAATGTCGTTGTCATCGAGATTACCGACCGAGGCAGCCGTTCTCGTGGGATGATGGGCAAGGTGAGTGATGTGCTTGGTGAAAATATGGCACCTGGTATGGAGACCCAAATTGCGATTCGGACCCATCAGATTCCGCATGAATGGCCGGAAGCCGTCGAACAACAAGTGAAACAGTTTAGTGAACACGTTCCGGAAGAAGCGAAACAGGGACGGGTAGATTTGAGAACTCTGCCACTGGTTACGATTGATGGTGAAGATGCCCGAGACTTTGATGATGCGGTCTATTGTGAAGCGAAAAAAGGCGGAGGCTGGCGTCTTTGGGTTGCGATTGCCGATGTAAGCTATTATGTCAGAACTGATTCTGCGCTTGATAAAGAAGCGATTAATCGAGGTAATTCTGTCTATTTCCCGTCTCAGGTTGTGCCGATGTTACCGGAGGTATTGTCAAACGGCCTCTGCTCTCTAAACCCACAAGTTGATCGACTATGTATGGTCTGTGAGATGACCATTTCAGCGACAGGGAAACTCTCAAGCTATAAACATTATGAAGCGGTTATGAATTCCCATGCGCGGCTGACCTATAACAAAGTGGCCGCGATTTTAGCGGGTGATGAGGAGCTTCGTCAGCGTTATGAACCGTTAGTCCCCCATCTGGAAGAGTTACACCAGATGTATCAGGTTCTGAAAGGAGAGAGAGAAAACCGAGGTGCGATTGAATTTGAAACGGTCGAAACGAAATTTATTTTTAATGCTCAGCGGAAAATCGAGCGGATTGAGCCGTTAGTCCGTAATGATGCTCATAAAATCATCGAAGAGTGCATGATTCTGGCGAATATTGCATCGGCTTCTTTAGTTGAAAAAATGAAAGAACCCGCCTTATTCCGAATTCATGAAACACCGGGAGAAGAGCGCTTAACGGGATTCCGGGATTTTCTCGGAGAATTGGGACTAAATTTGACCGGTGGATTAGAACCGACTCCGACAGATTATGCCACTCTAATGAAACAAGTGGTGAATCGACCTGATCATGAGTTGATCCAAACGATGTTACTCCGCTCGATGAAGCAAGCGGTATACAACGCTGATAACTGCGGACACTTCGGGTTGGCTTTAAAGCG
Source organism: Vibrio rubrogenes (assembly GCF_059641415.1). NCBI lineage: Bacteria > Pseudomonadati > Pseudomonadota > Gammaproteobacteria > Vibrionales > Vibrionaceae > Vibrio > Vibrio rubrogenes. The sequence goes on along the minus strand of NZ_JCARSY010000007.1, from coordinate 107,630 downwards.
ATATGCACACTTTACTTCTCCGATTCGACGTTATCCGGATCTTCTGTTACATCGGGCAATCAAATATTTGATTGCCAAACAGCAAGGAACAAATCAAGATCGTTGGACACCGACTGGGGGTTATCATTACTCATTCGATGATATGAATTATTACGGTGAACAGTGTTCAATGACTGAGCGCCGTGCAGATGATGCAACACGGGAAGTGTCTGACTGGCTGAAATGTGAATATATGCAGGATCATGTCGGTGAAGTGTTGGATGGTGTGATTGCCAATGTCACTGGGTTTGGATTTTTTGTGCGTCTGACTGAGTTGCATATAGATGGCTTGGTGCATATTTCCAGCTTGGCCAATGATTACTATCAGTATGATCCGATCGGTCAACGTCTGATTGGTGAAAGCTTCGGACTGATTTACCGTTTAGGCGATGCGGTCAAAGTTAAAGTTCAGGCCGTGAACTTGGACGAACGTCATATTGACTTTGAATTAGTCGAGACAAGTCGTAAGCTACGCGGTGAAGGAAAAACAGCGAAGAAACGTGAAGCGGAAGCAAAACAGGGAAAAAAAGGGACGCCCCGTCGTCGAGGAAAAGCAGTACCGAATATTGAACCGGCGAAAAATCCTAATGGTGGCGATGGCCGGAATAATACGGTTAAAAAGAAAAGCAAGGCTGAGAAAGTTCGTAAGAAAAAATCGCGCCTTCGTCAATCAAAATCAGCCAAGACTGACAAATAATAGGTAACAAATGAGTAATGAATTTATATATGGTATTCATGCTGTGAGTGCTGTGTTGGAGAAAAACCCGGATCGATTGATCGAAGTCTTTGTTTTGAAAGAGCGGCAAGATGGTCGTCTGCTTCCTGTGCTAGATGAGTTGCATCGGCTTGGTATTTCAATTCAACAGATGAGTCGCCAAGCACTAGATAAAAAATCTCAAGGGGCAAGTCACCAAGGGATGATGGCAAAAGTGAAACCAGCCAAAACCTTGAATGAACATGATCTGGATACGCTTTTAAATGCGGCAGAACAACCCCTATTACTTGTTTTGGATGGCGTAACTGATCCACATAATCTTGGGGCGTGCCTTAGAAATGCAGACGCTGCCGGTGTTACGGCTGTGATTGTTCCCAAAGATAAATCTGCGCCATTGAATGCAACTGTGAGTAAAGTTGCCTGTGGTGCTGCTGAAACGGTACCTTTAGTCCGAGTAACCAATCTGGCCAGAACGATGAAGGCCTTACAGGAGCAAGGGATCTGGTTTGTCGGGACTGCAGGAGAAGCAACGCAGGATATCTTCCAGTCTAAACTGACTGGTCCGTTGGCGATTGTCATGGGAGCGGAAGGTGATGGGATGCGTCGCCTGACCAGAGAAACCTGTGATGCACTGGTTAAAATTCCGATGTCGGGGAGCGTTTCTAGTTTGAACGTCTCTGTCGCAACTGGCATTTGTCTTTTTGAAGCAGTAAGACAACGTTTATCACGCTAAAGTATTCATCGAATGACAAACAAACTGGCTCTGAACAAGATGACGGAGCCAGAATTTCCCTTCTAATGTTATTTCGATTATTTTTCCATCGAACCTTGCATGTGACCATTCTATCTGTATAATACCCGTCCACTGGTTAAGCCAGTTGTGAACCAATGAGCAGCAAGGAGCTGATATATCTTTTTGATTTATCAGGTAATGTATACTTAGCTTATGTTCGCAGTTAATATAAATTAGCTTAAATAAAGTTGATCTAAATTAGCTGACAATGTTCCCGATTGCGGAACTACGGTTTCACATGAATCAATCGACATTCTCTCACAATTTTGTGGGTATGAGTGGCGATATTGTTTATGTAATTTTTTGAATTTGGAGCTCTGTCTCATGCAGAACCAACGTATCCGAATCCGCCTAAAAGCTTTCGATTACAAATTAATCGACGCTTCTACTGCGGAAATCGTTGAAACAGCAAAGCGTACCGGCGCACAGGTTCGTGGTCCTATCCCACTGCCTACTCGTAAAGAGCGTTTCACTGTTCTTATCTCTCCACACGTCAACAAAGATGCTCGTGACCAGTACGAAATCCGTACTCACAAACGTCTAATCGACATCGTTGAGCCAACAGACAAAACTGTTGACGCTCTGATGCGTCTCGATCTAGCTGCTGGCGTTGATGTACAAATCAGCCTAGGTTAAGGGGAGATTAGAAGAATGATTGGTCTAGTCGGACGTAAAGTGGGTATGACCCGCGTGTTTACCGAAGAAGGCGTTTCTATCCCAGTTACAGTTGTTGAGGTTGAAGCGAACCGTGTTGCTCAAGTTAAAACACTTGAGACCGATGGTTACACTGCAATCCAAGTAACTTCTGGTGCGAAAAAAGCCAACCGTGTATCTAAGCCAGAAGCTGGTCACTTCGCGAAAGCGGGTGTTGACGCTGGCCGCGGTCTTTGGGAATTCCGTTTAGAAAACGGAGAAGAGTTTTCAGTCGGTTCAGAATTGACCGTTGAACTTTTCAATGAAGTAAAAAAAGTAGACGTTACTGGTACATCTAAAGGTAAAGGTTTCCAAGGTGCTGTGAAGCGCTGGAACTTCCGTACTCAAGATATGACTCACGGTAACTCATTGTCGCATCGTGCTCCTGGTTCTATCGGTCAATGTCAGACTCCAGGTCGTGTATTCAAGGGCAAGAAAATGGCAGGTCACATGGGTGCTGAGCGTGTAACGACTCAAAACCTGGAGATCGTACGTGTCGACGCTGAGCGCAACCTGCTTCTGATTAAAGGTGCAGTCCCTGGTGCTATCGGTGGTGACGTGATCGTTAAACCAGCTGTTAAAGCATAACGTCTAGGAGTAAGTAATGGAATTGATGGTTAAAGGTGCTGACGCACTAACTGTTTCCGAAACTACTTTCGGACGTGAGTTCAACGAAGCTCTTGTACATCAGGTGGTTGTTGCTTATGCAGCAGGTGCTCGTCAAGGTACTCGTGCTCAAAAAACACGTTCAGAAGTTTCTGGCGGCGGCGCTAAACCATGGCGTCAAAAAGGTACTGGCCGTGCTCGTGCTGGTACAATCCGTAGCCCAATCTGGCGTACAGGTGGTGTTACTTTTGCTGCGAAACCACAAGATCACAGCCAAAAAGTAAACAAAAAAATGTACCGTGGCGCTATGAAGAGCATTCTTTCTGAGCTGGTTCGTCAAGAGCGTCTGATCGTTGTTGATGATTTCTCAGTTGAAGCTCCAAAAACTAAAGAACTGGTAGCTAAGCTTAAAGAACTTGAGCTTAACGATGTACTTATCGTTACTGGTGAAGTAGACGAGAATCTGTTCTTAGCTGCTCGTAACCTTTATAAAGTTGACGTACGTGACGCAGCGGGAATCGATCCTGTTAGCTTGATCGCGTTTGACAAGGTTCTTATGACTGCTTCTGCAGTTAAGCAAGTTGAGGAGATGCTGGCATGATTAGCGAAGAGCGTCTACTAAAAGTTCTGCGTGCTCCGCACATCTCTGAAAAAGCAACAATGGTTGCAGAGAAAACAAACAGTGTTGTTTTCAAAGTAGCGAAAGATGCAACGAAAAAAGAGATTAAAGCAGCCGTAGAAAAGCTATTTGAAGTTGAAGTTGAATCTGTAAATACCCTGATTACTAAGGGTAAGACTAAGCGTCAAGGTATGCGCCAAGGTCGTCGTAGCGACGTGAAAAAAGCGTATGTAACTTTGAAAGAAGGTCAGGATCTTGACTTTGTTGGCGGCGCGGAATAACAGGAGTAGTTGAAAAATGGCTATTGTTAAATGTAAGCCGACTTCGGCTGGTCGCCGTCACGTCGTTAAAGTTGTGAACAATGACCTGCATAAAGGTAAACCTTATGCACCGCTTTTAGAAAAAAATTCTAAAAACGGTGGTCGTAACAACAACGGTCGTATCACAGTACGTCATATCGGTGGTGGTCATAAGCAACACTATCGTTTGATTGATTTTAAACGTACTAAAGATGGCATTCCGGCAAAAGTTGAGCGTCTGGAATATGATCCAAACCGTAGTGCAAATATCGCTTTGGTTCTTTATACAGATGGTGAACGTCGTTACATCATTGCACCGAAAGGTCTGCAAGCTGGTGATGTAATTCAGTCTGGTGTTGATGCACCGATTAAAGCAGGTAACACTCTGCCGATGCGCAACATCCCTGTAGGTTCAACAGTTCACTGTGTTGAATTGAAACCAGGCAAGGGTGCACAACTTGCACGTTCTGCTGGTGCTTATGCACAACTCGTTGCTCGTGACGGTGCATACGCAACAATTCGTCTACGTTCTGGCGAAATGCGTCGAGTTCCTTCTGAAGGTCGTGCAACGATTGGCGAAGTCGGTAACTCTGAGCACATGCTTCGTGAACTTGGTAAAGCAGGTGCTACACGCTGGCGTGGTGTTCGTCCTACCGTTCGCGGTGTTGTGATGAACCCGGTTGATCACCCACATGGTGGTGGTGAAGGTCGTACATCTGGTGGTCGTCACCCTGTATCTCCTTGGGGTATGCCTACTAAGGGCTTCAAAACCCGTAAAAACAAACGCACCGACAAGTACATTGTACGTCGTCGTAATAAGTAATCTATTTAAGAGGATAAGCCATGCCACGTTCTCTCAAGAAAGGTCCATTTATTGACCTACACTTGCTGAAGAAGGTAGAGAAAGCGGTGGAAAGCGGAGACAAAAAGCCTATTAAGACTTGGTCCCGTCGTTCAATGATCATTCCATCAATGATTGGTTTGACCATCGCTGTCCATAATGGTCGTCAGCACGTTCCGGTTTTCGTAACTGATGAAATGATCGGTCACAAACTGGGTGAATTTGCACCAACACGTACTTATCGCGGTCATGCTGCAGATAAGAAAGCGAAGAAGAAGTAAGGAGTAGATGATGGAAGCTGTTGCTAAACATAACTTTGCTCGTATTTCTCCACAGAAAGCTCGCTTAGTTGCAGATTTGATCCGTGGTAAGTCTGTCGATCAAGCTCTGGAAATTCTGACTTTCAGCAACAAAAAAGCTGCTGATTTAGTTAAGAAAGTTCTCGAGTCAGCTATCGCAAACGCGGAGCATAACGAAGGTGCAGATATCGACGATCTAAGCGTCGCAAAAATCTTCGTAGATGAGGGCCCTGTCATGAAGCGTATTATGCCTCGTGCCAAAGGCCGTGCGGACCGTATCTTGAAGCGTTCAAGCCACATTACTGTGGTTGTCGCAGATCGCTAAGAGACTAGGAGAGTAAGCAATGGGTCAGAAAGTACATCCAAATGGTATTCGTCTAGGCATCGTTAAGCCTTGGAATGCTACATGGTTTGCTAACACCAAAGAGTTCGCTGACAACCTAGACGGCGACTTCAAGGTACGTCAATTCCTGACGAAGGAATTGGCAAAAGCGTCTCTATCACGCATTGTTATCGAGCGTCCTGCGAAAAGCATCCGTGTGACTATCCACACGGCTCGCCCAGGTGTCGTTATCGGTAAGAAAGGTGAAGACGTCGAAAAACTTCGTGCTGCGGTAGCGAAAATTGCAGGTGTACCAGCGCAAATCAATATCGCTGAAGTACGTAAACCTGAGCTAGACGGTCAATTAGTGGCTGATAGCATCGCGTCTCAGCTAGAGCGCCGTGTTATGTTCCGTCGCGCGATGAAGCGTGCAGTACAAAACGCAATGCGTCTAGGTGCTAAGGGTATCAAAGTAGAAGTAAGCGGTCGTTTAGGCGGCGCTGAAATCGCACGCTCTGAATGGTATCGTGAAGGTCGTGTACCTCTACATACTCTTCGTGCAGACATTGAGTACGCAACTTCTTCGGCTCACACTCAGTATGGTGTGATTGGCGTTAAAGTATGGATCTTCAAAGGAGAAATCCTGGGTGGGATGCCAGCTGCAAATGCAAATACCGCTGAGCCTAAAGGTGATAAGCCTAAGAAACAGCGTAAAGGCCGTAAGTAAGGAGTCGACAGATGCTACAACCTAAACGTACAAAGTTCCGTAAGGTTCATACTGGTCGCAACCGTGGTCTAGCTAAAGGTACTGATGTTTCTTTCGGTACATTTGGTTTGAAAGCTGTCGGCCGTGGTCGTTTGACTGCTCGTCAGATCGAAGCGGCTCGTCGTGCGATGACACGTCACGTTAAGCGTCAAGGTAAAATCTGGATTCGTGTATTCCCAGATAAGCCTATCACAGAAAAACCACTTGAAGTTCGTCAGGGTAAGGGTAAAGGTAACGTTGAGTACTGGGTAGCCCAAATCCAACCTGGTAAGGTTATGTACGAAATGGATGGTGTACCTGAAGAATTGGCACGTGAAGCTTTTGCGCTTGCAGCTGCAAAACTTCCGTTCAAGACTACTTTCGTAACTAAGCAGGTGATGTGATGAAAGCACAAGATCTACGCGAAAAGAGCGTTGAAGAGCTGAATGCTGAGCTATTGAATTTGCTACGTGAACAGTTCAACTTGCGTATGCAAGCAGCGACTGGTCAACTACAGCAGACTCATACTCTGAAAGCTGTACGCCGTGAAATCGCACGTGTGAAAACTGTTTTGACTGAGAAGGCAGGCGCATAATGAGCGACAAAATTCGTACTCAACTCGGTCGTGTTGTTAGCGACAAGATGGATAAGTCTATCGTTGTTGCTATCGAACGCTTCGTAAAACATCCAATTTACGGTAAGTTCGTTAAACGCACGACTAAAATTCACGCACATGACGAAAACAACGAGTGTGGCCAAGGCGATACCGTTGAAATTCGTGAGTGTCGTCCATTGTCTAAGACTAAGTCTTGGACTTTGGTGAAAGTGGTAGAAAAAGCAAAAATTTAACTTTTGTTTTTCAATCAAAAAACGGCTCCAATTATTTTTGGGGCCGTTTGTTTTTTGACTACCCAATCTGAAAAAAGGGTGTTACAATTCGCCTCCCTTTTTAAAGGCAGCCCGACCCGAGAGGGTCTAGTTTTAATATTTAGCGGAGCACTAACATGATCCAAATGCAAAGTATGCTGGACGCAGCTGATAACTCAGGCGCTCGCAGCGTAATGTGTATTAAGGTTCTGGGTGGCTCTCACCGTCGTTACGCACATATCGGCGACATCATCAAAGTTACCGTCAAAGAAGCAATTCCACGCGGTAAAGTAAAAAAAGGTGATGTCCTGAAGGCGGTGGTAGTTCGCACCCGTAAAGGCGTACGTCGTCCAGACGGTTCTGTCATTCGCTTCGACCGTAACGCTTGTGTATTGTTAAACAACAATACTGAGCAACCAGTCGGTACACGTATCTTTGGTCCAGTGACTCGTGAGCTTCGTAATGCGAAGTTTATGAAGATTGTTTCACTGGCTCCAGAAGTATTGTAAGGGAGCGCAGAGATGGCAGCTAAAATCCGTCGTAACGACGAAATCGTTGTTCTTGCCGGTAAAGACAAAGGCAAGAAGGGTAAAGTAACTAAGGTTCTTGGAACTGGTAAAGTTATTGTTGAAGGCATCAACCTTGTGAAAAAACACCAGAAGCCTGTACCGGCTATGGGTGTTCAAGGTGGAATCGTTGAACAAGAAGCAGCAATCGATGCTTCTAACGTTGCAATCTTCAATGCAGCTACTGGTAAAGCGGACCGTGTCGGTTTCCGTTTTGAAGACGGCAAAAAAGTCCGTTTCTTCAAATCTAACGGTGAAACCATTTCTAACTAATAGACGTAATTTGGAGTTCTACTATGGCGAAACTGCATGATTACTACAAGTCGTCTGTAGTCGCTGAACTGACCAAACAGTTCGGTTACACAAGCGTCATGCAAGTCCCTAGGATTGAGAAAATCACCCTAAACATGGGCGTTGGTGAAGCAATCAACGATAAGAAACTGCTTGAGAATGCAGCAACTGACATGGCGGCCATTTCTGGTCAAAAGCCTCTTGTCACAAAAGCTCGCAAATCTGTTGCAGGTTTCAAAATCCGTGAAGGCTACCCAATTGGTTGTAAAGTAACCTTGCGTGGCGAACGTATGTGGGATTTTTTGGAGCGTTTAATTTCTATCGCTCTACCACGTGTACGTGACTTCCGTGGTGTTAGCGCGAAATCTTTTGATGGTCGCGGTAACTACAGCATGGGCGTTCGCGAGCAAATCATCTTCCCGGAAATCGACTACGATAAAGTCGATCGTGTACGAGGTCTTGATGTAACAATCACGACTAGTGCGTCCACTGATGAGGAAGGCCGTGCTCTGCTGGCTGCCTTTAACTTCCCATTCCGCAAGTAAGGTGAAGGGTTACTGTTATGGCTAAACAATCAATGAAAGCACGTGAAGTTAAACGTGCAAAGCTTGTCGCTCAGTATGCTGAAAAGCGTGCCGCGCTAAAAGCTACAATCAGCGACGTAAACGTATCTGAAGAAGAACGTTGGGATGCTGTTCTGAAACTTCAAACACTTCCTCGTGATTCAAGTGCATCGCGTCAGCGTAACCGTTGTAACCAAACTGGTCGTCCACACGGTTACCTACGTAAGTTCGGTTTAAGCCGTATCAAAGTTCGTGAAGCTTGCATGAAAGGCGAGATTCCTGGACTTCGTAAGGCTAGCTGGTAATTGCCACTTAATCATTTGGAGTAAAGTTTATGAGCATGCAAGATCCGATTTCGGATATGCTGACCCGTATTCGTAACGGTCAGGCAGCAAACAAAGTTGCTGTAAAAATGCCTTCTTCAAAGCTGAAAGTTGCAATTGCTGCACTTCTAAAAGCTGAAGGTTATATCGAAGATTTCGCTGTTGAAGGCGATGTAAAACCTGAACTGGAAGTTACGCTGAAATATTTTCAAGCGAAACCAGTTATCGAGCAAATCAAACGTGTTTCACGTCCTGGCCTGCGCGTCTATAAAAGAAAAGACGAGCTGCCATCTGTGATGGGCGGTTTGGGTGTTGCTGTTGTGTCCACTTCCAAGGGTCTGATGTCAGACCGTGCTGCCCGTAAAGCAGGTCTTGGTGGTGAAATCATTTGCTACGTAGCTTAATTATAGGAGTAGGATATGTCTCGTGTTGCTAAAGCACCTGTCGCTATTCCAGCTGGCGTAGAGGTGAAATTAAACGGCCAAGAGATCACTGTGAAAGGTGTAAAGGGTGAACTGACTAGCGTGCTGAATAACGCAGTTGTGATTGCTCAAGAAGAAAGTAACCTGACTTTCGGACCTCGTGAAGGTGTTGCGAATGCTTGGGCACAGGCAGGTACTGCTCGTGCACTAGTGAACAACATGGTTGTCGGTGTGACGGAAGGCTTTACGAAGAAGCTTGCACTAAAAGGTGTTGGTTACCGTGCCTCAATGAAAGGCAATGCTGTAGCTCTGACACTGGGCTTCTCTCACCCTGTTGAACATGAATTGCCAACAGGAATTAAAGCAGAATGTCCAAGCCAAACTGAAATTGTCATTACTGGTTGTGATAAACAACTTGTGGGTCAAGTTGCGGCTGATATTCGTGCTTATCGTGAGCCTGAACCTTACAAAGGTAAGGGTGTTCGTTACGCAGATGAAAATGTGCGTACTAAAGAAGCTAAGAAGAAGTAAGGTAACACTATGGATAAGAAAGCATCTCGCATCCGTCGTGCCACACGTGCACGTCGTAAGATTGCAGAACTGGGTGCAACTCGCCTAGTTGTACACCGTACTCCTCGTCACGTGTACGCTCAGGTTATCGCATCTAATGGCTCTGAGGTTATCGCTGCAGCTTCTACTGTAGAAAAAGCGATCCGTGAGCAATTGAAATTCACTGGAAACATTGAAGCAGCACAAGCGGTAGGTAAAGCTATTGCTGAACGCGCTCTGGAAAAAGGCGTTTCAGAAGTTGCTTTTGATCGTTCCGGTTTCCAATACCACGGTCGAGTAGCGGCGCTAGCAGAATCTGCTCGCGAAGCTGGTCTGAAATTCTAAGGTAGGGTTGGAAGATGGCTAAAGAATTACAACAAGCGAGTGATTTGCAAGAAAAATTAATCGCTGTTAACCGTGTTTCTAAAACGGTTAAAGGTGGTCGAATCATGAGCTTTACTGCACTAACAGTTGTTGGTGATGGTAATGGTCGCGTAGGTTTCGGTTACGGCAAAGCTCGTGAAGTACCTGCTGCGATTCAAAAAGCAATGGAAAAAGCGCGTCGTAACATGATTACAATCGCGCTGAACGAAGGCACACTTTTCCACCCGGTAAAAGGTCGCCACTCGGGCTCTAAAGTTTATATGCAGCAAGCTGCCGAAGGTACAGGTGTTATTGCCGGTGGTGCGATGCGTGCTGTACTTGAAGTTGCAGGTGTACATAACGTTTTGTCAAAAGCGTATGGCTCAACAAACCCAATCAACATCGTCCGTGCAACGATCGATGCTCTGGGTAGCATGAAGTCACCAGAAATGGTTGCAGCTAAACGTGGTCTAACTGTTGAATCAATTTCGGAGTAAGAACCATGGCAATTATTAAAGTAACTCAAACTAAAAGCTCAATTGGTCGCCTACCAAAGCATAAAGCTACTTTGCGTGGTCTAGGCCTTCGTCGTATCAACCACACTGTTGAACTTGAAGATACACCATGTGTACGTGGTATGATCAACAAAGTTCAATACATGGTTAAAGTTGAGGAGTAATCAGAATGCGTTTGAATACTCTATCTCCGGCTGCAGGTTCTAAGCCTTCTAAGAAGCGTTTAGGTCGCGGTATCGGTTCTGGCCTGGGTAAAACAGGTGGTCGTGGCCACAAAGGTCAAAAATCACGCTCTGGCGGTAAAGTTCGTGCAGGTTTTGAAGGTGGACAAATGCCTTTGAAACAACGCTTGCCAAAATTCGGTTTCACTTCTCGTAAGAGTTTGGTGTCTGCTGAAGTTCGTCTAAGTGAATTAGCGAAAGTAACAAGCGAAGTTGTTGACCTGAACAGCCTGAAGGCAGCGAATGTTGTGACTAAAAACATTGAGAATGTAAAAATCGTTCTTTCTGGTGAGATCAACAAAGCTGTTACAGTGAAGGGTTTACGCGTAACTAAAGGCGCTAAAGCTGCAATCGAAGCTGCAGGCGGAAAAATCGAGGAATAATCTCGAAACGAGGTACAGATGGCTAAGAAACCAGGACAAGATTTTCGTAGTGCTCAGAGCGGCTTAAGTGAATTGAAGTCGCGCTTGTTATTCGTATTGGGGGCGCTTCTCGTATTCCGAGCTGGCTCTTTTGTGCCGATTCCTGGTATTGACGCAGCTGTACTAGCCGATTTGTTCGAACAGCAAAAAGGGACCATCGTAGAAATGTTTAACATGTTCTCCGGTGGTGCTCTTTCGCGTGCATCTATATTAGCGCTGGGAATCATGCCGTATATTTCGGCATCGATTGTTGTCCAGCTGCTAACTGTAGTTCATCCCGCGTTAGCTGAACTCAAGAAAGAGGGTGAAGCAGGGCGTCGCAAGATTAGCCAATATACGCGTTACGGCACGCTTGTACTTGCAACATTCCAAGCTCTTGGGATTGCGACAGGGCTACCAAACATGGTCTCTAATCTGGTCGTTATCGATCAAACCATGTTTACGTTCATCGCAACTGTGAGTCTAGTAACCGGTACCATGTTTTTAATGTGGTTAGGTGAACAGATTACTGAGCGGGGTATTGGTAATGGTATTTCATTACTGATATTTGCAGGTATTGTTGCTGGTCTGCCAAAAGCAATCGGACAAACGATTGAGCAAGCGCGTCAAGGTGAATTGCATGTGCTTCTTCTCCTTTTGATTGCGGTTATCTCTTTTGCTGTAATTTATTTTGTAGTCTTTATGGAGCGTGGTCAGCGTCGTATCGTTGTTAACTACGCAAAACGCCAGCAAGGTCGCAAAGTCTTCGCAGCACAGAGCACTCATTTGCCATTGAAAATTAATATGGCAGGGGTAATTCCAGCAATCTTTGCATCGAGTATTATTTTGTTCCCCGGAACACTAGCACAATGGTTTGGTAATAGTGGTGGTGAAGGTTCAGCGTTTAGCTGGCTGACGAAAGTGTCTTTGGCACTGAGCCCTGGTCAACCGTTGTATGTAATACTTTATGCAGTTGCAATTATCTTCTTCTGTTTCTTTTATACAGCGTTGGTATTTAACCCACGTGAAACAGCAGATAATTTGAAGAAGTCTGGTGCGTTCGTACCCGGTATCCGCCCAGGTGAGCAGACTGCCAGATATATCGATAAAGTAATGACGCGTCTAACCTTAGCTGGTGCGCTATATATTACCTTTATCTGTCTGATCCCTCAGTTCATGATGGTCGCTTGGAATGTACGTTTCTATTTTGGCGGCACTTCACTACTGATTGTAGTGGTGGTTATTATGGACTTTATGGCACAGGTACAGACTCATATGATGTCAAGTCAATATGATTCTGTGTTGAAAAAAGCAAATCTGAAAGGCTACGGCCGTTAATTCAGATTTCTCTCACGGAGTTTAGCAATGAAAGTTCGTGCTTCCGTTAAAAAAATCTGCCGTAACTGCAAAATTATCAAGCGTAACGGTGTCGTTCGCGTGATTTGTAGTGAGCCAAAGCATAAGCAACGCCAAGGCTAATTAGCAGAATTTTTTACTTGAAAAAACAAGGTTGGTCGAGTATATTCCTCGGCCTACCTTTTGCGTGCAAAAGAAGTAGTATCCCGCAACGTATCCTCTACGGGCTTTGTTGCGGATAATTCTTTGATGAAAGTACTAGGAGTGAATAGTGGCCCGTATAGCAGGCATTAACATTCCTGATCAGAAACATGCTGTAATTGCATTAACTTCAATCTACGGCATCGGTAAGACTCGTTCACAAGCTATCTTAGCTGAACTGGGTATTGCTGAAAGTGTTAAGATCAGTGAACTAACTGAAGAGCAGATCGATCAACTGCGTGATGGTGTAGCTAAGTACACTGTAGAAGGTGATCTACGTCGTGAAGTATCAATGAACATCAAGCGTCTTATGGATCTTGGTTGTTATCGTGGTCTTCGTCATCGTCGCAGTCTACCTCTACGTGGACAGCGTACTAAAACCAACGCTCGCACCCGTAAGGGTCCGCGTAAGCCGATCAAGAAATAATCGGGAAGGTAGAGTACAATGGCTAAACAACCAACTCGCGCACGTAAGCGCGTACGCAAGCAAGTCGCAGATGGCGTGGCGCATATCCATGCATCTTTTAACAACACAATCGTAACCATTACTGATCGTCAAGGTAATGCTCTAGCTTGGGCAACTGCTGGCGGTTCTGGTTTCCGAGGTTCTCGTAAGTCTACTCCGTTCGCTGCACAGGTTGCTGCTGAGCGTTGCGCTGAAATGGCTAAAGAATATGGCCTTAAGAATCTGGAAGTTATGGTGAAGGGTCCAGGTCCAGGTCGTGAATCAACAGTTCGCGCACTGAACGCTGCTGGTTTCCGTATCACAAACATTGTTGATGCGACACCAATCCCTCATAACGGTTGTCGTCCACCTAAGAAACGTCGCGTTTAACGTTTCGAGGAAGATTGGAGAAAGATCATGGCAAGATATTTGGGTCCTAAGCTGAAGCTTAGCCGCCGCGAAGGTACCGACTTATTCCTTAAGTCAGGCATTCGTGCGATAGATACCAAGTGTAAAATAGATAACGCACCAGGTGTACACGGCGCTCGTCGCGGTCGTCTATCTGATTATGGCGTTCAGCTTCGTGAGAAGCAAAAAGTCCGTCGTATGTATGGCGTTCTTGAAAAACAATTCCGTAACTACTATAAAGAAGCTGCCCGTTTAAAAGGCAACACAGGTGAAAACCTACTTCAGCTTCTTGAAGGTCGTTTGGATAATGTTGTTTACCGTATGGGCTTCGGTGCAACTCGCTCAGAAGCACGTCAGCTAGTTAGCCACAAAGCTATTCTGGTTAACGGTAAAGTAGTAAACATTCCTTCTTTCAATGTTACGGCAAACGACGTTGTTGCAGTGCGTGAGAAAGCTAAAAAGCAATCTCGTATCACGGCAGCTCTAGAAGTTGCAGAACAACGCGAAAAACCAACTTGGATTGAAGTGGATGGCAGCAAAATGGAAGGTACGTTCAAGCATCTGCCAGAACGTTCAGATCTATCAGCTGACATCAACGAACAATTGATCGTCGAGCTTTACTCTAAGTAAGGTTTAAATTAAAGAGAGGACACAATGCAGGGTTCTGTAACAGAATTTCTTAAGCCACGTCTTGTTGATATCGAACAAATCAGCACGACACACGCAAAAGTAACTCTTGAGCCGTTAGAGCGTGGTTTTGGCCATACTCTGGGTAATGCACTTCGCCGAATTCTTCTTTCGTCTATGCCAGGTTGTGCTGTGACTGAAGTTGAAATTGAAGGCGTACTACACGAGTACAGCACCAAAGAAGGTGTTCAAGAGGATATCCTAGAGATCCTTCTGAACCTGAAGGGTTTAGCTGTTCGCGTTGCCGAAGGCAAAGATGAAGTGTTCATTACACTAAACAAATCAGGCTCGGGCCCTGTTGTTGCAGGTGACATCACTCATGATGGTGATGTTGAGATCGTAAACCCTGAGCACGTTATTTGTCATCTTAACGATGACAATGCTGAGGTCGCAATGCGCATCAAGGTTCAACGTGGTCGTGGTTATGTTCCGGCTTCTGCTCGTATTCATACAGATGAAGATGATCGTCCAATTGGTCGCCTACTTGTTGATGCTACCTACAGCCCGGTGGATAAAATCGCCTATACTGTAGAAGCAGCACGTGTAGAACAACGTACTGATTTAGACAAGCTTGTCATCGATATGGAAACAAATGGCACAATCGAACCTGAGGAAGCTATCCGTCGTGCAGCAACAGTTCTTGCTGAACAGTTGGATGCATTCGTAGATCTACGTGATGTACGAGTTCCTGAGGAGAAAGAAGAGAAGCCTGAATTCGATCCGATCCTATTGCGTCCTGTAGACGATCTTGAACTAACAGTTCGCTCTGCTAATTGTTTGAAAGCAGAAGCGATTCACTACATCGGTGATCTAGTACAGCGTACTGAGGTAGAATTACTTAAAACACCTAACCTTGGTAAGAAATCTCTAACAGAGATTAAAGACGTGCTTGCATCACGTGGTCTTTCTCTGGGTATGCGCCTAGAAAACTGGCCACCAGCATCTATCGCTGAAGATTAATCGATACAAGTTAGAAGGATTTGGTCATGCGCCATCGTAAGAGTGGTCGTCAACTCAACCGCAACAGCAGTCATCGCAAAGCGATGTTTAGCAACATGGCTAGCTCTTTGGTACGTCATGAAGTTATCAAGACTACTTTGCCAAAAGCTAAAGAGCTACGTCGCGTAGTTGAGCCTTTGATTACACTAGCTAAGACTGACAGTGTTGCTAATCGTCGTCTGGCATTTGCTCGTACTCGTGATAACGAAGTCGTTGCAAAATTATTTAACGAACTAGGTCCACGTTTCGCTGCTCGTCAAGGTGGCTACACTCGTATTCTAAAGTGTGGTTTCCGTGCAGGTGACAAAGCTCCAATGGCATACATTGAGCTGGTTGATCGCCCAGAAGCTGTTGAAGCTGCTGAGTAATCAGTTCGTCATTTAGAAAAGCCGAGCATTTGCTCGGCTTTTTTATTATCGCCATTTAACGACTAACTTAGGCGGTGGTGATGGTTTTTCCCAATTTTGTATATTTGTCTCTGTATTAGTTCTGCCATAAATGAGTGAGTGAGCTCATTAATCCTTCACTTGCACCCTGAGTGTTGAGATATTTTAAGATCAGAGGGACGAATTGTGACACCATATCCGGGCTCAACCCCAACTGTTTGAAAGTGCTGATGACCGCATTCATATCATGAATATCTGATAATCCATTGCTTGTTCCAGTCTGATTCAGACTTGAGAGACTTTCCATTCCGGGAATGAGTTGATTCAGTTCGGTATTATTCTGGTCGGATAATCGATTTTGAGCCAGCGACAATAATGCACCAACCCCACCTGTGGCCTGTTGACCGGAGACCGGCAGTTGTTCTGCTACCTGTGAAATTAGTGTTGAATTGCTTTCTGTGAGTCCAAGCGTTTTGCCGATTGTACTGGTAAGATTTTCTGTATTATTACTGAGTTTGATAAAAGCGTAACTTGGGGATGTCAGTGTGGTACTTAACATCAGCGTCCATATCAGAGTGCGTGTTGTTGTCATGAATGGTATTTCCATCATTGTGAGCTGATGATTAAGTTTAGATAAAAAAAGCGATGCTTGAGCACCGCTTGATGTTAATTCTTTGCTAATTTATTGATAGCTGATTCGCTTACAGAATATCGAGCAGTTCAACTTCAAAGACCAGCGCTGCGTATGGTGGGATCGCAGCACCTGCACCACGATCACCATAAGCAAGGTCTTGAGGAATATAGAGTTTCCATTTTGAACCGACAGGCATGATTTGTAGTGCTTCAATCCAACCTTTAATTACGCCCGTTACTGGGAATTCGACTGGCTGACCACGAGTTACAGAGCTATCGAATACCGTACCATCTGTCAGTTGACCGTGGTAATGAACACGAACAGTCTTATCAGAAGTCGGTACTTCACCTGTACCTTCTGTCACGACTTCATACTGAAGACCTGATTCTAAAACAGTCACTTCAGGACGGAGTGCGTTATCTTTCAGGAATGCTTCGCCATCAGCCGCGGCTGCTTTAGCAGCAGAGTCACGTGTTTCTTGAGCTTTTGCATGAACGGCTTGCAATGCCTGATTAATTTCATCGATTTCGATTGCTGGCATGTCACCAGTTAATGCTGTCGCAATACCAGCAGCGATCGCATCAACACTGAGCCCTTCTAAACCGCTACCAGCAAGCTGTTGGCCCATTTGCAAACCAATACCGTAGCTTGCCTTCTGTTCGTTTGTTTCAAGTTGTACGTCAGACATAACTGTCACTCTTTTGCGTTAAAACGCTAGAGGATAGCAGTTATTGATAGATGATGAAATGAAGAACGGGGAGAATATTTCATTGCATAGCTTGATGTGACATGTCTCTAAACTTAAATGAAATTTTTTCAAGATTGTGTCAACATTTTAGTTATGGCTGTGATTCCCCTATACTCACTAAGCGCGAGTTTTTATACTAGCCGCAATAAGCATGGGAGATGTGAATTCGTGAATCGCCGACAGGAAAAAAAGGTGCAAGGTGGCTATCTTGCTGTTGTTCAGCGCAAATGGTCAGCTATGAATTTCCAGCAGTTATTTCAGTCCGTTGTCAGACAAGGTCGTAGTCTATGGTGTGAATTACCGAAATTGCATCAACGTTTACTGATGGTTTTGGGGCCTGTGGTCATGCTGCTCGTTTTAATTCCTTGGCCGAAAGCCGAGCAAGTTGCGTCTGAGCAGTCGGTTGGCGAGTCCTCAGTCGGAGAGCAACGTGTTGCGTTGGCGCTTGATCCCGATAGCCTACAGGAACCGATTGAACCTGTCGCTCCTCCGAAACCGGCTTCAGAACCTCGTACAACGGCGTGGGTTAACTATACGATACAAAATGGTGACACGCTTTCTAAGGTGTTCCGTACCAACGATTTATCATTGGCTGACCTGAATGCACTGGTTCAGGTCGAGGGATCAGATAAGCCTCTCAGTAACATCAAACCGGGGCAATTGATTCGTTATAAGCTGACGACTAAAGGTGATCTGGACATTCTGCAAGTTGAACAAAAGGATCAATCGATCATGTTTTTCCGCTTATCCAATGGCGGATTTGGCCGGAGTAAATAACGTCGCCAGAGAACGGCTCGAACGGGATTAAATCGAGGAATAGCAATGAGTGCTATTCCTCAGGGTGTCAATTAAGTGAGGACCGTCCGAATGCTTCTTTGCAGGGGTATTGATCTAAATTCTCTTCATATCGATATGCGAAATGCCATCTTCAAGATAAGGCTCGGATGTCTGAACAAATCCATATTGGCGATAAAACGTCTTTAATTGTGTCTGTGCACCAATTTCAATCGGCGTATCCGGCCACAACTGACAACATTGCTCAATGGCATGAGTCAGTAACTGATGTCCAGCGCCTTCCCCTCGAATACATGTATGGGTTGCTATTCGGCCTATGCTGCTTCCCGGATAGTTAATTCCGGGTGGCATTAACCGGGCACAGGCAATAAGTTTTCCATCCTGATACCCCAGCAGGTGATGGACACCGGACATATGGTCTTTGTCGTCTAATTCAGGATAAGGACAGGTTTGTTCAACGACAAATACGTCCACCCGTAATTTGAGCAATTGATATAGCTGTGTTGTTGTCAGCTCGGAAAAGGGAAGTAAGTGCCAAGTTATCATCAGAAGTACCAACTGAGTGCATGAAAGTTATGATCGACAATCTACTTTTATATGATGTGATTATCATTAACAAATGTTAACCGCGAGTATCAAAAGCATTGCTCATTAACAATGATCAAGATTTGAGTTTTCTGACAGCGTGTCCACGCGCTTTTTAATTCGACTCAGACTGATCGGCGTGATCCCCAGATAAGCGGCAACATGATAGTCAGTCAATCGCTCAAGCAGTTGCGGATAATGCTGGCGAAATAACTGATAACGTTCTTCCGGGGTATAAAGTAGCATCAATCTCTCTTTATTTTCTTTGTGGATCAGTTTGGTTTCGAGCAATTTTATATAAGCCGGATGTTGGGATGCATGCCACTGAAACAGCACACTAATCGGCAGACACATTAATTTGACCGGTGAAAGGGTTTCCAGAAGATAAGGTAATGGTTCCCGTTTGATTAGACTTTCAAAACCGATGATCCAGTCAGATTCCCAGTAAAACTCTTTGCTGAACGATTTCCCTTTATCGGTGAGATAGCTGGCATGACATATGCCTTCAAGGACAAAGTAGATGTGTGAGGCAACCTCACCCTGATGAGAAAGAATATGGCGAGTCGGAAGATCAAGCGGGGTGGCAATCGCGAGCAATGCCTCAATGTCTTCATCATGAAAGCCATAGTGTTCTAAATAACTCCGGAATGTGTTTTCCATGAAACCCTCAAAGTATGACAGTACAGTCGTAACTTCCGCTACGGCTGTACTGTAATCAATTCAGGCTTATTTTTGTAGCTCAATCTGATAGACCGCGAAGCCGGTTTCGTCCGTCGCGAGCTGCTTCATCGGATAGCGCCCATATTGCTGAATGAATTGGGCGGCTTTTTCTCCCGGCGCTGTTTCAAAACGAATATCGAGTTTTTTTGAAGTCTCAATCGGGGCTAAACGCCAGTTGTTATCCGCTGTGGGATGAATCTCTCCCTGATTTTTACTGACCTGAGCAATGTAATTGGCCAGAATCGTCCGGTTTTCATCGGGGGCGTCAAACGCCACATGTGAAGCACCGGTTCCGGAAAACTTGTTGCCATACGCGCGATAGTTATTGGTGGCAATAAGAAAGACTTGATTATCCGGTATTGCTTTCCCTTGATAAGATAAACCGACAATACGTCTGCTGTTTGGGTGAACCAATTGGCAGTCACCATCATATCGGGCAGGCTGGGTTACATCAATCTGATACTCAACCCCATCAATCACATCAAAGTTATAAGTTCTGAATCCATCCCAATCGATGAGATACTGAGGCGTTGTCTGAGTCGGGTCAATACGATTGAATTGCCCGGCCGAGCACTCCAGCCACTCTTTCAGCTCTCGTCCGGTGACTTTGAGTGCCACTAAGGTATTTGGGTAAAGATACAGGTCTGCGGCATTACGGAAAGTCAGTTGTCCTGATTCAACTTCGGTATAGTTTGAGGGATCATTTTTTCGGCCGCCGGCTTTAAATGGTGCAGCAGCAGACAGAACTGGCAGGCCACTTAGATCCGGATCGCCCTGAATCATTTTTTCAACGTAGGCTTGCTGAGCCAGATTGACGATCTGAACGGTCGGATCGTCCTGAACGAGTGCCAGATAGCTATACATTTTATCACTGGCACGGCCGATGGGTTGATTGACAAACTGTCGTGTGGCTTGATGATCCGATTGGACGACCTGACGGAGCTGAGTATCAGCGGATACCAAGGCATGATGGGTAATATTGTCATAAATCGGACGCGCTTCTGATTGGCTGCCAGTGACCTGCCATTGATGGTTTTTCTTTTCTATAGTGAGGTCAATAATGCCGACATGGCTTCCCCAGCGCCCGGGCATCACCGCAGCAACACCGTGAATTGTTCCCTTGTGGTTATCGACATCCGGCAGATTATCGAAGCCTTTACCGGGGAATACCGCATGAGCGTGACCAAAAGCAATCGCGTCAATGTCAGGGACTTCTGCGAGATAGTAAACCGAGTTTTCGGCACCGACGTGATAAGGTGTGGTGGCAATACCCGAATGGGGAATCGCAACGATGATATCAGCGCCTTCCTGCTTCATCTTGGGGATCAGGGCTTTTGCCGTGGCTTTGATATCTTTGGTATAGACGTTACCGGTTAAATTTTTCTTATCCCAGGTCATAATCTGAGGCGGAGCAAAGCCGATATAGCCAACCTTCAATTGCTGAGGTTTTCCGTCGGTATCGGTCAATGTATACGATTTGATGAGATAAGGACGGAAATAATGCTGATCTGTTTTGGCATCAAATATATTGGCGTTGATATAGGGGAAATTCGCATCATTAAGGGTTTCTTTCAGGTATCCAAGCCCATAATTGAACTCATGATTACCAATATTCCCAACCTCGTAGCCGAGAAGATTCATCGCCTTATAAACCGGATGAACTTCTCCGGTCTTGATACCTTTGGCTGCCATATAGTCACCCATCGGACTGCCCTGAATCAGATCACCGTTATCAATTAAAAGTGAGTTCGGATTTTCTTCACGGGCTGTCTTGATCAGGCTGGCTGCCCGGATTAAGCCAATTTTTTCTGAAGATTTGTCTTTGTAATAGTCATAGTCCATGACATTGGCATGGATGTCTGTTGTTTCTATGATACGAAGCTGGATGGTTTCTGCATTGATTGAGAATGATAGTGCTGATGAAGCAAGTATCAGTATTTCACTGAGTAATGACGGTATGAGAAATTTTTTTGGCTGTTTCATACGCTGCCGGATCCATAAGCGGTAAATTATTTGGCTAATGTAGCAAATATGAATGAAACCTATATTTCAATGAGTTAGGAAATGTGACGTACGTCGTTTAATACAGCAATGGGCTTTTTTTGTTGAAGAAAATGTTTCCTTATCAGCTTTTCGAATAAAAAATGAAATTTTAGAATTTCATGTCATATGTAGAGGTCGCCATAATGCACATATTCATTTTAGGTGGAGTGTGTTATGGCAAAGGATCCGGTTGTGACTCGTTTACCCGTCAAACAAGTGCGTTCATCAGTGAAGGTCGATGCGTCAGAACAAACCAGCTACCATTTCACGAAATCTCAGTTACAGACCGGGGAAGTGGCATTAGTCGGTGCTGGCCCGGGCGATCCGGAATTACTGACTGTCAAAGCGGTTAGTTTTCTGCAGCAAGCCGATGTTGTTTTATATGACTACCTGGTCTCGGAGGAGATCATGTCACTGGTGCCGGACAGTACGATTTTGGTATGTGTCGGCAAACGAGCCGGACACCATAGTGTGCCACAGGATAAGACCAACCAGCTATTGGTTGATTTTGCCAGACAGGGACACCGGGTCGTGCGGATTAAAGGGGGGGACCCGTTTATTTTTGGCCGGGGTGGTGAAGAACTGGAAAGTTTGTTCGATGCAGGCATTCGTTTTCAAGTGGTTCCCGGTATCACCGCTGCTGCCGGGGCGACAGCCTATGCCGGAATTCCCCTGACGCACCGTGACTATGCTCAGTCCGCCATTTTTGTCACTGGTCACGTTCGTGCTGAGCAAGATGAAATGGATTGGTCAACACTAGCCCGGGGACGGCAGACACTCGTGATTTATATGGGATTGATGAAATCCGGATATATCAGGGAGCAGCTCCTTCAGCATGGTCGTGACGCGGAGACTCCCGTTGCCGTGATTGAACGAGGAACACAAGCTGCGCAGAAACTGTTTCGTGGCACATTGGACAATTTGCCACAGCTAGCTGCTCAGGCCGATTCTCCCGCTTTAATTGTGATTGGTGAAGTGGTTGCACTGTCCGAAAAACTCAACTGGTTCGGCAGTGCTCAGGAAGCCACTGCCAGTTCTTTGTATGCATAAAACCGGATATCGCAATCAATATGCAAGTCATCCAGATGCAGTCGTGGCTGACTTATTCACTAAGAAATCGAATTGCATAACACACTCATCTTGTGAGTCAAAAGGAAGCAAGAGATGGATCAACAACGTTTAACTCATTTAAAACAACTAGAAGCTGAAAGTATTCACATCATTCGTGAAGTAGCAGCTGAATTCGGAAACCCGGTGATGATGTATTCCATCGGAAAAGATTCATCGGTGATGCTACATCTGGCTCGCAAAGCTTTTTATCCGGGCAAAATTCCGTTTCCGCTACTGCATGTCGATACGAACTGGAAGTTTCGGGAAATGATCGAATTCCGCGATAAAACTGCGCAAAAGTACGGCTTTGAGCTACTGGTACATAAAAACCCCGAAGGGCTCGCAATGGGCATCAACCCGTTTGTTCACGGGAGCTCGAAACATACCGATATTATGAAAACTCAAGGCCTGAAGCAGGCGTTGAATCAATATGGGTTTGATGCCGCATTCGGTGGTGCCCGTCGCGATGAAGAGAAATCCCGCGCCAAAGAGCGGGTCTATTCATTCCGGGATAAGAATCATACTTGGGATCCCAAGAACCAACGCCCGGAAATCTGGCATACCTATAACGGGCAGATCAACAAAGGTGAGAGTATTCGGGTATTCCCTTTATCAAACTGGACTGAACTGGACATCTGGCAATATATCTATCTGGAAGGTATCGATATTGTGCCGCTTTATTTCGCTGAAAAGCGCCCCGTCGTTGAACGTGACGGGATGTTAATCATGGTTGACGATGACCGGATGGAAATTCTGCCGGGTGAAGTGGTTGAGCATAAGTCGGTTCGTTTCCGGACACTTGGATGTTATCCACTGACGGGAGCTATTGAATCAACGGCAAGTACATTACCTGAAATTATCGAAGAGATGCTGGTGGCAACATCCAGTGAGCGCCAAGGGCGCGCGATCGATCATGATCAGTCAGGATCCATGGAATTGAAAAAACGTCAGGGTTATTTCTAAGGGGCGAGGGAAAGTTTTATGAATAGTGCAGTTCAGGCTCAGCTAGCTGAGTTAGGTATTGAAGGTTATTTGAATCAACACCAACACAAATCGTTACTTAGATTTCTGACATGTGGTTCGGTCGATGACGGTAAGAGTACTTTGATCGGTCGTTTACTTCACGATTCAAAGCAGATCTATGAGGATCAACTGGCTGCCGTTCATTCGGATAGTCAGCGCGTCGGTACAACCGGTGAGCGTCCGGATCTGGCACTGCTGGTAGATGGATTACAGGCCGAACGCGAGCAGGGTATTACCATTGATGTTGCATATCGCTATTTTTCAACGCAAAAACGTAAATTTATTATCGCAGATACTCCGGGACATGAGCAGTACACACGGAATATGGCAACCGGTGCTTCGACATGTGATCTGGCGATTATTCTGATTGATGCGCGTAAAGGCGTCTTGGATCAGACCCGTCGTCACTCGTTCATTTCCAATCTATTGGGTTTGAGACACTTCGTGGTGGCAATCAACAAGATGGATTTAGTCGATTATTCTCAGCAGCGTTTTGAAGAGATTCGTCAAGAATATCTTGAATTCTCTCGACATCTTCAGGGAGACACCGATATTCAGATTATCCCGATCTCTGCTCTGGAAGGGGACAATGTTGTTGATAAAAGCCAGCATATGCATTGGTACCAAGGCCCTTCTCTGCTTGAGATGTTAGAGACCGTCGATGTCGATCAGCTGAAAGGGACGGGGGAATTCCGTTTCCCTGTGCAATATGTCAATCGTCCGAATCTCGATTTCCGCGGATTTGCCGGTACAGTTGCATCGGGAGTTGTCCGGGTAGGAGATCAAGTCAAAGTGCTACCGTCAGGTAAATCTTCTACTGTTGCCCGTATTGTGACTTTTGATGGTGACTTGGAACTGGCTCATACCGGTCAGGCAGTGACGCTGACGCTGAATGATGAGATTGATATCAGTCGTGGCGACTTGATTGTGCTTGAGGATGCTCGGCTTGACACAACCAACCATCTACTGGCGGATGTGGTGTGGATGACGGAGCAACCATTGCAACCGGGTCGTGATTACGACATCAAAATTGCGGGTCATAAAACGATTGGTCAGGTGAAATCGATTCGTCACCAGTACGATATCAATAACCTCTCCACTTATCAGGCCGAATCTCTGCCTCTCAATGGGATTGGTTTATGTGAATGGACATTCAATCAGGCGATCGCACTCGATAAGTATCTCGACTGTGCGGATACCGGTGGTTTTATTGTCATTGACCGTCTGACCAATGTCACGGTTGGCGCAGGACTGGTTCGTGACAGCCTACAAACGGTGGCTCAGACGCAGGGTGACATCTCTGAATTTGAGCTGGAACTGAATGCACTGATTCGTAAGCACTTCCCACACTGGGGTGCGAAAGATATCAGTCAATTACTGAAGTAGGCTGTTTGAAAAGGTGATGTCACCTTTTCTGAGGGATGAGTGATGTGGGAACAAGGGGTGATAATTGCAATTCTATGCGGTGTGGTTGTCTGTTTGCTGTTCACGCGGGTGAAACCGAGTTTGATCTTTGCCGGGGCTGCGTTTATCACCTTTATTGCCGGTATGATTGATGTGAGTGATTTAGCCGCAAATTTCACAAACTCATCCTTACTGACACTGATTTTGTTGATTCTGGCTTCTGCCGCGTTGGAAAAGACGCGGCTCATCAGTTGGATCAGTAGCAATATTTCAGAGGGGCGGCTCGGTACTGTGATCGCGAAGCTGGGTTTATCGACTGCTTTTCTCTCTTCCTTCACCAATAACACTGCCGTTGTTGTTTCTCTGATTGGGGCGATTAAGCGCAATCAGCAACACGCACCGTCAAAGTTATTAATTCCGCTGTCTTACACGGCTATCTTTGGCGGTACGCTGACTTTGATTGGCACATCAACCAATCTGATCATCAATAGTTTTGTTGAAGATGCAGGCTTGCCTAGTCTTGACTTTTTCGCCCCGACCATGATTGGTCTGGCCATCCTTCTCGGTGGGTTACTGCTGCTGATTCCATTGAGTTATCTGTTACCGAATAATGATGAATCAGGGCAGGATGAATTACCGTATTTTTTGGAAGCGACTGTCGGCGATAGCTCACCGTTAGTCGGACGCAATATTGCAGAAAATAACCTGCGAGCACTCCGTAAGCTATTCTTAGCTGAGGTTATTCGCAATGGTGAGAGTGTCCCTTCTGTCGGACCTGATTTTGTCTTACAGTCTCAGGACCGACTGCTATTTTGCGGTGATGTCGAAAGTGTCTCGACACTTCAGGAAATCAAAGGGTTAACCTTGTTTGGTCAGCATCATCTTAACGGTCAGAATTTTGTCGAAGTGGTGGTGAGTTCTTCAGCCAGTTTCTGTAATAAGACCCTCAAATCCAGTCACTTCCGCGAACGTTTTGATGCCGTCGTCGTTGCTATTCGTCGCGGACATGAGCGTCTGGAGGGTGGGCTGGGAAATATTACCTTAACGGCCGGTGATACACTGGTACTCGTTCCGGGAAAACAATTTGAAGCTCAACGTCATGCGCTGCATCGGGAATTTTTATTCATCAATGATCTGGATTCGAGTGCCCGTTTAGACAGCCATAAGTCCAGTCTGGTATTGCTCGGTTTTATAGCGGTAATTGGGGCAGCCTTACTTCATTGGTTACCGATTATCAAAGGACTCGCAATCTATCTGATTCTATTGGTTATCTTTGGTATCGTGCAAATTGGTGAATTACGCCGTCGCTTTCCTATCGATATTGTCGTGATTGTCGGTTCAGCGTTATCGATTGCCCAGTTGATGATTTCATCGGGACTTTCGCAACGTATGGGTGAATTTTTTATTCACACGATGAACGGCTGGGGCGTGTTTGGTGGCTTGGTCGCAACCTATCTGATTACCTTGATTCTGACTGAGCTGATCACCAACAATGCTGCTGCTGCGCTGGCTTTTCCGTTGGGGTACAGTCTGGCTGTCGGCTATGGCGTGGATCCCATGCCATTTATTATGGCGGTGTTATTTGGTGCCAGTGCAAGCTTTATTTCTCCCTATGGTTATCAGACCAATCTGCTGGTCTATAGTATCGGTAACTACAAAATGAGTGATTATGTCAGAATCGGGATTCCGATTTCCTTGGTCTATTCTTCGCTTGTTCTGACCTTAATTCCGGTATTTTTTCCGTTTTAATCCGTATTGTTTTTAAACAATGTATTGATAAGTTTACGTATAAAGGAAAAGTGTTATGAGTATCGCGCCAAATGAAAAAGATGAGAATATCGTCTGGCACCAGCACCCGATCGATAAAACATTTCGTGCGACGCTGAAAAAACAGAAACCGGCAGTGCTTTGGTTTACCGGATTATCAGGGGCGGGTAAATCAACGGTTGCCGGCGCACTGGAAAATCGTCTGGCGCAATTGGGTTATCACACCTATTTACTCGATGGTGATAATGTCCGGCACGGGTTATGTCGAGACCTCGGCTTTTCTGCTCAGGATCGTCGGGAAAATATCCGACGAATCGGTGAACTGGCGAAGCTGATGGCAGATGCCGGACTGATCGTGCTCACTGCATTTATCTCTCCCCATCGTGCCGAACGCCAAATGGTGCGCGAGTTACTGCCGGATGGGGAATTTCTGGAAGTGTTTGTAAATACCACACTGGAAGTTTGTGAGCAGCGCGATCCGAAAGGTCTGTACAAAAAAGCCCGTGCGGGTGAGATTAGCAACTTTACGGGCATTGATTCCGAATATGAGCGACCACTACAGCCTGAAATCGATTTGCCTGCCGGTGAAATGGGGATTGATGCATTGGTTGAACAATGTCTGACTGAACTGAATCAACGCGGCATTATCGATACGTCAGCACATTAATCAGTGGTTCCCGGCAGAAATTGAATCAGACAGTATGGTGAATACTGCCCGTTACATCGGTATGAATCATGAATTTCTGCCCTAACAGGGCTGTCATTTGATCATAGTATTGTTGGTTGAGCTTATTGCCCAGTAGTTTACACAGCTCATTACCGGTGGGGCTAAAACGATAATAGAGCAAATGTATCCCCTTACTCATGGCCTGTAGAGACAGATTCTTTCCCTGATAGTGGAAGGGGAGTGGCGATTCTTGCTCGATTTCACCGGAGGCGAGCTCGGTTGCATGAAGTAAGCCGAGCTCGATCATCACCAGCAAGCTTGAATATGGAAGCTGAAAACTACCCAGACTGAGCGTAATGGTGGTATCGCGCTTACCAAAGGTAAAAATGCCATTGTGTGCCCGGATCCCAACGAATAGCTTACGGCTGTTATCTTGTCCGAAACTACAGGCAAGGGCCGCTGATTTTTGCAGAATCTGAGCCTCTTTGGGTGTCATATCTTTCAGCACTTGCAAGGCTTTCATGGATGTTGAGCCCGGGTTGGTCACTTCCCTTTTGAGCACTTGTGCCCACAAGCGCTGCATCGACGAGTTATGGATATCCTGAGCCATATCGAAAAAGCGGTAGAGCCAGTCTTGATCGGGATCGCCAGCTGTCTCGTTTTTACAAGATTTATGGGCAAGTTTGATAATGCTCTCGAGGTTTTTTTGCCGTTGTTCTTTTCGTTTACGTTCCCGCTTTAGGGCTCTGTCCAGTGGAGAAATGTCGGTTTTTTCTTCACTGATCAATGCATCGAGCCCATAATCTTTGGCAATATTTTGGATCCGGTGACCACTATCTTTGATGTAGCGTCCTCTTGAATGAGATTTGGTTGTCCCATCATCCTGATGTTCAATGATCGTGGGTGTGCGTTGTTCCATGAATAATTTGATACCGACTGACAATTGAGAGCAATAGTAACAATTTAACGCGGAATGCGAGAGACATCTAGCCGAATCGATCAAATTCCGCTACTCAAGATGCTAATATTTTGTTAAAATTGTTACTACTTATAATTTGAACATTGATGATTCCAGTGAAAAAGGCTTTGTCTATCACCGTAATATTTATTCTTTATTTTGCTTTACTCGGCTATCTCTCAAGCTATCTTGTCGTATAAACGTTGTCCTTACTGATCATCGTAAGGTTCAATACGACTCCCTTCGATCTTATATCCGGCATCTGCAACGTCACTACTGACAGGCTCTGCTTTTAGTTTGCCCACGACATAAATCACATCCCATAGCTCCTGAACGGGTGCGCCCTGAGGGAATTTCACATAGATAATCTGATTGGGTGGTGGTGGCGGCACATGGATGCAAGCCCCGAAATAAGGTACCAGCAGAAACTCAGTAATGGTTTGATCGTCCCCTTCAAGCGGGATGACAAAGCCGGGAATTTTGACAAACTTCCCATCGAGTTCTGGCCTGACAGCACCGATATGACTCTGTTGGGCTGGCGCATTACCGTTATGATCCACTGTCGGCATTCCTTGCTGATCGAACTGATGACGTTCTTTCTTCGGAATGAGATCCATCCAATCAAGCGTCTGAGGTTGCTGTGCACCCCAGACTGAAACAGAGCATAGGGTCATGAACAGAAGCACGACCGATGAAAACGCATTTTTCATTAAATTTCCTATATTCTTATTGTCATACCATCGCTGAGTGACTGTCGGTAAGCGCGTAATGCGGGTACGACCCCAATCAGGATCCCTGCGAGTTGTACGTAACCCAGTAATTGCCACTCATGATAGCTCAAACGATCGACTGTTATCATGATACCGTATTGCGAGTGAATCAGCGGTGCGACAATTGACATTAGGCCATATAAACCCGCCACGCCAACAAGAATACCGGCAAAGGTTAAGGTACTGGCTTCACTGATCAATAAAGCAAAGACATGTTTGGGCTGTGCTCCCATAGCGCGGAGAATCGCCATCTCGCGTCGCCTTTCTTGCAAACTGGTTAACAGGCTGCTGAGCATCCCCATCAGGCCGGCAATGACCACAAAAACCGAAACTGCCATTAACGCTTGCTCTGCCACCGACATCATGCCCCATAATTCTTGTAATGCAACACCCGGGAGAATTGCACTTAAGGGTTCTTTACGATATTCGTTGATCTCTCGCTGCAATGCGAATGTCTGAATACGAGATTTTAAGCCCAGATACATTGCTGTAATTTGAGTGGGTTGAAAATGTCGTTTTTCCAGAATGGTTGCATCCGGTGTTTCACCAATATGAGCCCCGGACTCCCAACCGACATGAATCGCTTCTATTGCTGCCAGAGACACGTGAACCGTTCGATCCACCGGCGTTCCTGTCGGGGCAAGAATTCCTGTGACGGTAAAGGGAAGATGATCGTGGCGGCTGAATCCGACGTCGCTAATCCCATGTGCAATAATAATTTTGCTACCGATATGATAGTTGAGTTTTTTGGCGACATCGGCACCGATGACTGTATCGAATAGCCCGTGGAACGGTTGACCGGCCTGAAAACTCAGGTGTTGCTTATGTCCGTATTGATAGAATTTAAAGTAATCAAGGTTGGTTCCCATGACCCGAAAGCCTTTATGAGAATCACCCAGTGAAATCGGGATCGCCCATTTCACCGCCCGATGATGGCTGAATTCCTGAAAACTTTTCCAGTCAATATTGTTGGTTGCATTGCCGATCCGAAAGACGGAATAAAGGAGCAGATTGACTTGGCCCGACCGTCCGCCGACGATCAGATCGGTGCCGGAAATCGTATTGGCAAAACTACTTTTTGCCTGCGTTCGGATCCGTTCTACCCCCATGAGCAGAATGACCGAAATAGCTACTGTTAAAATCGTTAAGAGTGCCGTTGTTTTACGATTGAGGACACTCTTCCAAGCCAGATTCATAATGATTTTCATGTTTAGTGTCCTACCCGGTTCAGTTGCGGCAGACTGATACTGCGGTTAAACATGGACTCCAGAGTTGGATCGTGGCTGACAAAGACCAGTGTGGCATTGACTTGATCGGCTTCTTCCATCAGGAGCTGAATAAATGCGCTGCGGTTATCGTAATCCAGCGCTGAAGTCGGTTCGTCAGCAATGAGCAGCTTCGGTGAACCAATCAACGCCCGCGCGGCAGCAACACGCTGTTGTTGCCCGATACTGAGTTCCACCACCGGCTGGTTGAGCAAATGTTCCGGAAGTTTTAATCCGGTCAGCAATTGATGGGCTTTGTCTCGCAAGGTACCGGTAATATTTTCACGACGCCGTGCTGAAAAGTGGCAGGGAAGCACAACATTATCGATAACCGATAGATACGGCAACAGATTAAATTGTTGAAATATATAACCAATATGATCCGCGCGGAAGCGATCGCGCTGTCTGGATGGCAAATCAGATAATTCATGACCTAAGACGGAAAGTGAACCTGACTGACAAGTATTGATCCCTGTCAGGAGGGCAAGCAGGGTTGACTTCCCACAGCCACTTGGCCCTTTGATGAATAGATGTTCACCGGCACTGACGGTCAGATGCTCAATATCAATCGTAGGTGGTGCATCGGCAGTCCACCGAAATTGCACATTACGGAGCTCGATGACGTATTCTGATCCAGATGGTTGTGAATCCTTCATTACTCGAAATCCTCTGAGAAGGCAGGACATTTGAATGCCCTGCCGCTACGTGAAGTTTGATGTTATAAAGATACCTTGGTCTGGTCCGGGTTCAGCTTAATGGCGGTCTGCTGACGATCCGTAAAGACATTGGTATGAATTTCATGTGAGCGTGGGAAATGGCTAAACCACTGGGTAGAGAGATGATCTAACTTTCCGCTGTCCCGACAGGTATATGTATATTGAATTGAGAAGGCTGTATGCGTGCTATGTTCGTGCTCATCGCCATCATGATGATGTTCTTCATCGTCAGCATCTTCATCGTGGTCATGATGGTGTCCACTTTCATGGGTTGCTTCATCATGGTCGTGATGCTCGTGTTCATCGTCATGGTGGTGGGCGGTCTGGCGAACATTACTATGTTCAAGTGTACAGCCAGCCTCTGCATTGATGGTAATGAGGTTATCGGCTTGTTCCAGAAGTGCCATTGCTTGATTGAGCGCTTGATGCTCCTGATCGGTTTGTGGCGGATGCTCAAAACCGACGACATCCATCCCCGGAGTTGTGATTTCAACCAACAATGCATCAGCATCCTGAGCAATATTCATTTCGACAACACCGTGAACATGCGCTTCGTGCTGACGAAAACCCTCTTCGGCTTGCGCGGATACCGCTACCATGAGCCCTGCAATGAGTGCAAGGTTATATATTTTTAACATGAAAAAAAACTCCGTCGTTAAGATGATTTAAATAAAATTCATGATGAAAACCTCGGTTTGGGCCGGTGTCCGATTGAATACACAGATCACTTGATTTGTAATCGCGACACAGCGAAACCTGCCTGATATATCACACAGGGGAAAATGTCCCGAATTGAGGTTTACTGAACGACTAGCGGAGGGGAGCGCGCAAAATAAGCTAAAAACGGTAGGCTTATTCTGATGATTTCAGACGTCGGCTCGCTATATCCGTGAGACGCGATGACTGGCAGAATCGGCGCAGAAGATTGAATGGCATGATGAATCCCGGCAAATAACTGACAGTCATGCTGCTGATGATGCATCGCCAATGTGTCAGCTTGATGAATAATGTAAGCCGCGCTGAGCCAGAGCATCAAAAAGATGGCAGCAAGAGCAACCATCTTTTTGGGGAGACGAGTCATTGGTGGACGAATCGTTTTACTGGCAGCCAACATGGGACATCCGCAATGAATGAAAAATGTTATATTATAACAATTAACCGCGGGTGCAAGTGTTATTCGTATAAAGGTCAGCAATTGCTCAAAGTGGCGTGAAGCAAACGCCTGTTCCTGCAAGCCCGCAATAACCACTCGGATTTTTTGCCAGATATTGCTGGTGGTAACTTTCCGCAAAATAATAAGGCCCGGCAGAGAGGATCTCCGTGGTGATTTGCCCCTTGCCCTCACTATTCAATAATTTTTGATAGGTTTGTCGCGAATGTTCTGCGATTAAGCGCTGTTTATCATGATAAACATAGATGGCTGAACGGTACTGTGTGCCAAGATCATTGCCTTGGCGCATGCCTTGGGTTGGATCGTGATTTTCCCAGAAATAACCCAGCAGCGTTTCCAGCGAAATTTGTTGTGGCTGATAAATTACCCGCACGACTTCGGCATGGCCGGTTTGACCGGTACATACTTCTTCATAGGTTGGATTCGGTGTATAGCCGCCTGAGTAACCGACCGATGTAGAAATGACGCCGGGAAGTTGCCAGAACAGTCTTTCCGCACCCCAGAAGCATCCCATCCCAATCAATATTTTCTGCTGACCTTTTTCTGGTTCAGCCGTGAGGCGGGAGTGATTGACAAAATGACTGTCTTCAATTTCAAGTGGTGTAAAACGACCTTTCAGAGCGGTTTCTTCTGTAACCATCTGTTGTTTGTCTGACATGAGTTTACCTTTCTCTTCTTCAGGTGAAATATGAATGCTGAACCTTGAGGCTACCGAGTGTATAAATGTAGTGCATTTTTGATAAGGCGCGAACCCGGTTGTTGTTTTCCTGCGGTTAAAACGAGTAGAACATGACGATGTTGTACTCAGTTGAGTGAAAACTGTTAACTGGCTTCCAAATGACAAGAGATGGGCCCTATTTTAGCGGGGAAATTCTATCGGATGTATATGTATTTTAGGGTGATAGATTCCGCATATCTACTGGATAACAGTGAACAATTATCGTGGTCGGAGCGCTGAATTGAAACAAATGGTGTCTGAAATGACAAATGGATGAAATAACAAAGTGTTTGAAACGACAAAATTTACGCTGCGCATACAGACGAATGACTTATCTACGGTTAAGATACCGTTTTTGACGCTTTATCCTGTGACATTATACAACGGTTGTATGAGACAATATTTTACGCTTTTCGGGTTACTGTTTGGACTGTGTTTCTCTGCTGTGTCTGCAGAGCGTCAGATAGCCCTTTCCATTGATGGGCTGGACGGTGATTTGTATGACAATGTCGAAGCGTATCTGTCGTCTATCTCTCCTAATGACTATGCCCCGAGTTTACGTTTTCAGGCCCGTGTCGAAGAAAATATATCACAGGCCTTACAGGCGCTTGGCTACTACCACCCGGCCATTCATTTTTCATTCAGTCAAGCAGACGCCAAAATTACTGTCCATGTGGATCCCGGCCCGCCGACACGGATCGATTCTGTCGATATACAGCTCTTTGGAGACGCCCGTCAAGATGAGTATTT
This sequence comes from Vibrio rubrogenes, assembly GCF_059641415.1. NCBI lineage: Bacteria > Pseudomonadati > Pseudomonadota > Gammaproteobacteria > Vibrionales > Vibrionaceae > Vibrio > Vibrio rubrogenes. The sequence goes on along the minus strand of NZ_JCARSY010000007.1, from coordinate 74,252 downwards.
TCAGCGCGTCGTGCAATCAAGTCAGCTGAAAAAAGGTGAGATTCTCAATCATGCCGATTATGGACAACTGAAATCCAGGCTACAAAGTCTGGCGTTAGAGCGCGGCTACTTTAACGCGAAGTTTACCAAGAACCGTCTGGAAATTTTAGAAGATGACAATCTGGCCCGGGTGGTTTTGCATTTTGATAGTGGGCTCCGCTATCGTTTTGGCAAGACCACGATGGTGGGCAGCCATATTGACCCGGAGCGGGTTGCTTCACTACAGACTTACCGGCCTGGAGACCCATATCTGGTGTCTAAAGTCGGTGAGTTTAATCAGCGTCTCGCAAGTACTGATTGGTTTTCTTCGGTTTTGGTCGAACCGGATTTGAGTCTGTTGGATACCCAGCAAGATTTACCGATGCATGTGACCTTGACGCCTGCCAAGCAAAATCAGATTGAAACGGGTGCCGGTTATTCGACAGACGTCGGGCCGAAGGTGTTGCTGAAGTGGAATAAGCCTTGGATCAACAATGAGGGGCACAGTTTCAGCAGTAGTTTCTCACTGTCAAATCCGGAACAACTTGTGACAGCGAGTTATAAAATACCGTTGGAAGATGTGTTGAATCAGTATTACGAACTGCAATACGGTCTGAAACGGGTTGATAAACTGGATACGAAAAGTATCGAATCCAACCTCTCGGTTGAACGACATTGGCGGTTGTCGAATGGTTGGCACCGGACGTTATTTACACGTTATCTTGTTGAGAATTATGAGTTGGGCACGCTGGATGACATTGGGCAATTTGTTCTGCCGGGGATTACATTTTCCCGGACTCGGATTCGTGGTAAGCGCTTGCTTACTTGGGGTGATAAAGAAACGCTGACGTTAGAATACGGTAATAAGAATTTGTACTCAGAAACCGATATTTTGAGAATTCAAGCGGGCACGTCGTGGATACGGACTTATAATGAGCACCACCGCGGATTATTTCGTTTGGATGGCGGGGCCAATTTGGTCGATGATTTCAATCAGGTTTCGCCGTCACTGAGATTTTTTGCCGGGGGCGATAACAGTATTCGCGGTTATTCGTATGAGTCGATCTCACCGCGAGATGGCGAAGGCGCGCTGAGCGGGGGCAAATATCTTGCGACGGCATCACTGGAGTATCAATACAATATCTATGGTAACTGGTGGACAGCCCTGTTTTACGATTATGGTGATGCGTTCAATTCGACACCGAACTGGAAAAGAGGGACCGGTGTCGGCGTGCGGTGGGTTTCTCCGATAGGGCCGGTTCGTCTTGATTTCGCCTGGGGGCTGGATGCAACTCCGGGCGATGAATTTCATATTCACTTCACATTGGGGCCGGACTTATGATTCGGTTTGCGTTGCGTACCAGCCAATGGGTGATCATTGCTATCGTGTTACTGCTGGCATTACTGATTGCGTTGACGGGGTTCTTGCTTTACACACCGGCAGGGTTACATCTGGCAGTCATGGGGGCTGAGCGGTTTGTCCCCGGTTTACAGGTTCACCGGGCGGAAGGGATTTTAGCTGGGAAACTGGATTTGTATGATGTGGCATACCAAGATTCACAGACGCAATTGAAGCTGCAATTGGAACATGTCGGATTGTCAGTACGGAGTCGCTGTCTGTTTCAGCCGGCATTGTGTCTTGATTCCTTGACGCTGCGCCATGTGCAGGTTTCCGTCCCGGAAACCGACCCGTCTTCTGAGCCGGATAAAGAGGCTTTGTTACCCAAGCCACTGATCAGTCTGCCGATTCCGCTTTCTGTCACGCATTTTTCTCTTGAAGATGTTACGTTGGTCTTACCGCAAGTACGGCTTCAGTGGCAGACGTTAAGCGGCGGACTATCGTGGTATCGAAGTCGTCTGAAGCTGGATAACGTAGCATTACAGCAGACGAAGATCGATGTTGAATCGTCACCGGAAACACAACAGACGGCAACTGCGTCGCTGGATAGTTTTTCATATCCGGCGATAACACTGCCGGAAATATGGATTCCGATAGATATCCGTTTGAATCAGTTCCAGTTGACGGACATGCATATTCGCAGTGAAAGTGACCGTCAGATTGAAACGCTCCGGTTATCCGCACAGGCATACCAACACCGGATTCGCATCGAACATTTAGAGGTGACAACACCAGAAGTTAAAGCCGATGGTCACGGGAATATCACGTTATCCGGAGGTTATCCACTGGATATCCACCTGAATTCAGTACTGCATTTGCCGGAAATCGCGGGACAGCGTGTGACTGCCGAAGTACATGGCAGTCTGGCAAAAATGCAGCTCTCAGCGACGTTGGGTGAACGGGTTCGGGGAAGTATTGCTGCACAGCTTGAACCGCTGACTGCCGGTTTTCCTTTCGATATCACAGTGGATAACCTTGCCGGACAGTGGCCTCTTTCCGGTGATGCACAGTATCAGCTGGATCTTGGACATGTCAGTCTGGAAGGAAAACTCGATCAATATCAGCTTGCCTTACAAGGGTTGGTTCACGGGAAAGAGATCCCCGCGACTCAGGTTGATATTTCCGGTCAGGGGACTCTCACTCAGCTCGAGCTTTCAGCATTACAAATTCATACACTCAATGGGGTGATTACGGGGCAAAGTCAGTTTGAGTGGCGAAAAGCGTTCACGGTCGGTTCGCAGTTATCATTCCGGCAGATACAACCTCAGGCTCAGTGGCCTGAGGTGTCGGGAAAATTGGATGGGCAGATTGACTTTAAGGCTTCTGTGTCCAGTCAGAAATGGCAACTCGATGTGACCCGGCTTGAACTGAACGGGCAGTTGCAACAATACCCACTGTATGTGTCAGGGCCATTGACCGTCTCCGGTGAAACGGAGGGGAATCAGATCCAAGCCATGACCCCGGCACTGGTCCTCTCTCATGGTAAAAATCAGCTTCGGGTCGAGGGGACTTTTGACCAACGTTGGGATATGAATGTCCATATCTCTGTCCCTGATTTAGCGAAAAGTCTCCCGGGCGGAAAAGGCAATATTCAAGGTGACATCCGTTTGCGGGGAGATTTCCTTCATCCTGAGGCGGAGGTCGCTCTGACCGGAACGCAGCTTCAGTGGCAAGATCAAATTCAAGCCAGCCAGATATCTTTGCAGGGCAAAATCAGCGATTTGATGCAGGGGCGTGGTGATGTCATGCTGAATTTAAAGCAGGGACGTTATCAGCAATATATTCTGAAAACCGTCATGTTAAGCGGGCGCGGGGATTTATCACAACATGTGCTCAGTCTGGATGCTGACACCTCGGAAGGGCGTGTACAGCTTGACGTTTCCGGATCGACTGATCGTGAGTTTCATCGCTGGCAAGGGACACTGGCACGTGCCACGCTATCGCGGGAAGAACATCAACTGACGCTACAGTCACCTGTCCGAATCGATTTGCTTCCCCCAACACAACAATTGAATGTTCAGGCGCATTGTTGGCAGGAGCAATCTTCCTCATTGTGTCTCGACCACGATATCACGATCAGCCCGTCATCCGGTCAACTGGATTTGTCTCTGCATCAACTTGATCTGGCACGTCTGGTCTCTCTGTTACCGGAAAAAACAACATTAAAAGGACACGTCGATGCCAAAGCATTTCTGATGTGGCAACAAGGGAAAGATCAACAACTGCCCCCGAAAGCACAATTAACGGTGCTCGTTGAACAAGGCCAGTTACAGCAGCAGATCACGATGAAATCATTGGTCGTCGCGTGGCAGAAAATGAAATTTCAAATGGATCTCAAAGACAATCATCTTGCGGCCAGCGGTCAGATCGATCTTGCGGAACATGGTGCGCTTGACTTCGCGGTGAAGATTCCAGATATCAAGCAGCAACAAAGAGAGGTGGCGGCAAACATCGATATTCATCGATTGGATCTGAGCCTGATGCAATCCCTGTTAGGCGATTACAGTGAATTCAAAGCCATTGCAGACGGACACCTGAAAGTCCATGGCGCTCTGTTACATCCTCAGGTCACCGGAAAACTGAGCGTCAGTCAAATTCGGTTGCAGGGGCTGGTTACACCGGTCGATATTCATCAGGGGAATATTGATATTCAGTTTGAGGGCTATCAGGCTCAACTTGCTGCATTGGTACAGACTCCGGAAGGGGAGCTACATCTTCAGGGAGATGCCGACTGGACGAGACTGGATGACTGGGCGGTTCATTCCCGATTATATGCTGACGGGGTCGATATCGATTTTCCACCTTATGTACAGTTGAAAGCGATCCCTGATATGACGCTGACATTAACACCGAAAGTCGCGAGAGTTGAAGGATCGGTTGAGTTACCCGAAGGGAAGATTACCGTGGATAAACTGCCCGACAGCGCGGTTCAGGTATCTCCTGATCAGGTTATTCTTCAAGACGCTCAACCGATCAAACAGACGCAATCACTACCGTTTATTTTGGAAAGTAAAGTGACGGTGAAGATAGGCTCAGGTGTTCGGTTGTCAGCCTTCGGATTGGATGGAAAGCTGCAAGGCGAATTGAAGATTTCACAGCGAGACAATACGCCATTTATGACCGGAGAAGTCAATATTCTGAACGGGACTTATCGTTCGCTGGGACAAGATCTGGTCATTCAACAAGGAAAAGTCATTTTAAACGGGCCGATCAGTCAGCCTTATGTATCGATTACCGCGATTCGTAACCCGGATAATATTGCCGATAATGTCACCGCCGGGATCAAAGTCAACGGACCGGCAGACAATCCGTCCGTGTCGGCTTTTTCAGAGCCGGCCATGGCGCAAGCAAATGCGCTTTCTTACTTAATTCGCGGACAAAACCTCGATGCGGAGTCGAATAATGGTGCATTGACAACGAGCCTCATCGGTTTGAGCCTTGCCCAGAGCGGAAAACTGGTCGGAGAGATCGGTCAGGCATTCGGTGTACAGGATCTACAGTTAGATACATCCGGCTCGGGAGATCAGTCTCAGGTTACGGTCAGTGGTTATATTTTACCGGGGTTGCAAGTGAAATATGGGGTTGGTATTTTTAACTCTGTCGGTGAATTTACGGTGCGTTATCGCCTGATGAGTGACTTGTATATAGAAGCGATCTCCGGGTTGACGAGTACCATGAATATCTTGTATCAGTTCGAGTTTGACTAAGGCCTGAGGGATGGTGTGAGGTTATCCTCCAGACTTGATAGTGAAAGATTGTAATGTCGCATGATTTCTATCGCGAGAGCGTCTATGGTTACAAATGTCGCGGTGAAAGCATGAAGTCTGACGCTGAACGTGATGAGAGAATAAACAAGGAGTGTTTATGCAGCAACATTTAGTGTTTGTCTACGGTACGTTGCGTGATGGCGAAGATAATCACTGGTATTTGGGAGAAAGCCCGATGCTGGGATATTACGAAACGCCACCGGAATTCACCCTGTATGATCTCGGACCTTATCCGGGATTGATTGAAGGACATCAGTCGGTTATGGGTGAAATCTATGTCGTTGATGATAAGACATTATCCCGCCTTGATGAGCTGGAAGATGTGCCCGTTGAATACCGCCGGGAGCGTATTGAAACGCCCTTTGGCATGGCTTGGATCTATTTTTATCAGGATGTATCCAAGTTAACGCAGGCGATCGCATCCGGAGACTGGTGTCAGCGTGTGTAATGGCGGGGTTTGAGCATGTTAGCTCACTTGAGCTTGTCATTCGGTGATTGTCATCTCTGAATAATGGTTGTCATCTCTGAATAAATTGCCATCTTTTGATAAATAGAGGAGATGGCAATCAACAAAATTGTGAACAGTGCTTACTGTACAACGTTGCACCTGATTATGATTTTAATTTATAACCGGATTTGACTATTTTGACGGAAATTATCAAGAGAATTAAATTCATCGCCAATAGAAATGAAATACCGGTAAGCAATGATGTTTCACTATCACCAATAAATGCTTTACGCATTCCATCAACATAATAAAAAAATGGATTCACCTCTATCAGATTATGCATATAAACCGGAATGCTGTTGATGGAGTAGAAAGTACAGGACAGGTAAATTAACGGGATGATGAAGAAGTTTGTCATGGCTTTGCTATGATCATAGGTTTGAGCCAATATCCCTCCGATAAACCCTAATGCTGAGAAAAAGAATGTGCCCAGAAAAAGATAGATAAATAATAGACTCAGTGATGATATTGTGATTGGCGTCAGCATCATCATAAACAGTAAAGAAACAATACAGACAGCAAATCCTCTTATTATACCTGCAACGATAAAGGCTAATACCAGTTCATAGGCAAGAATTGGTGCCATGAGTACATCGATGAATGTTCCCTGAATTTTAGCTGTAACAATTGAAGAAATATTATTATCGAATGCGTTTTGAGCTGCTGCCATAGATATAAGACCTGAAACCAGAAATAAAGAATAAGATAATTGGTCTTTATTTGATGAAGACTGATTAAAAACAATCGATACAATTGTATAAAGAACCAGAATGACAGTAGCTGGTGCTATAATCGTCTGAAGCGGGACTTTACAAAATCGGATTAACTCTTTATTGATTAAAGAATAGAAGCTGATAATGTTAGGAAGTATCATAAGATTTACCTGATAGAATCTAGAATTAAGTGAATGATGGTCGCGTAATAAATCGCTCAAGCATGTATTTCAGTTCAGTATGATTCGTGAGCTTTGTGTAATGAATCGTATTCATACCACTGGCTTCGGCAACGGATAAAACCGATGGATTATCATCAATGAGTAACATCATGGACGGGGAACATCGATATCGCCTGATGATTTTTTGAAACATCGAGAGATTTATTTTTTGATCATGAAAATGGTAGGAAAACAATCGTTCATCAATATATGCATCAATGGCTGGAAATATTGTAGAGATGCCTGACTCAACCAGCGGTGAATTGTCAGTCAGTAATATTCGGTCACATGGTTTAGCCAGAGTTTGGATGATTTCTGTTATTTCTGTATTGAGAGTAAAGGCACTGGTCCATAGTTCTGCTATTGCCATATTGCCGAGTGTGGACCCAGTTTGTCGGCGAATAAAATGACACATTTCGTCGAGTGAATACCGGCCTTGATCACCATGGTGATCAAATCCGGATTCCCAAAACATCTCATGTAAGGTTTTTGCTTCTATCTGGAAGGCATTGGACATATTTTCCAGCCGCTGGGCATGATTGAAATAACAAAGAACATTGCCTAAATCGATGAAAATTTTCTTTTTCATAAACAATTCCTCTGATCGGTTCAGCGCTCAAAAACTGAGGGCGTTTGGGTTAGGTTCTCAAAGGCAGTTTCCAGTGAAATTGTTGTGTGATCGATCGACTGTATATTCATCCCGCTGTTAATGAGCATTTTGAATAAGCGGTTCATGGATGTTGTTGTTTCATTGTAAAGTAGAGACAATTCATGCGGACTGACTATGTTTACCTGAATTTCTTCAGGAAATTCAGGGGGAGTTTCTAGCGGGAGCGCCAATTTGATATCGAGCTTCTGGTTGCCAGTGGTGTGCATAATAGATTGAGTGGCATCATATTTGATCAACTGACCTTGATTGATGATCGCGATTTTATCACAGACTTCTTCTGCTTCCTGAAAGTAGTGTGTCGTTAGGATGACGGTTGTGCCCTGAGTGCGATTAAGCTCGACAATGTACTCCCAAAGGCTGCGTCTGAGTTCGATATCGACCCCGGCTGTCGGCTCATCGAGAATAATGATCGGTGGGCGGTGAACTAATGCTTTTGCAATCATGACGCGTCTTTTCATCCCGCCGGATAAAGAGCGGGATGGGACATGCATTTTGTCTTTCAGCCCCAGAGCCGTTAATAATGCTTCTGTTCGATGTTCTTTTTTCGGCACACCATATAACCCAGCCTGAAAATCGACGATTTCAAAAGGTGTAAACAAAGGGTCTACGGCCAGCTCTTGCGGAACAATGCCGATTGATTTTCTGAATTGAAGCGTCTCTTTCTCTAAATCGTGACCAAAAATATTCACTTCACCTTTATCTTTGAGCACCAGACCTGAAATGATATTGATGAATGTACTTTTCCCTGCACCATTTCGTCCTAACAGGCCGATAATTTCACCGGGGTTTACTTCCAGGTTGATATCTTTCAGCGCTTCGATTTTTTTATTTTTAGCAATTGTATAGGTTTTACTCAGCCCACGGATTCTCAGAGCGTGAGTTGAGTGAACGGTCTGTTTGTCTGAAGGATTACACATAACACTCCCTGTTCCGGTTGATGAAGCCCGATTCGTCATGCCAGTAGTTCCCAACAGTTGAGTCGGTCACATGCAGCTAAACTATGGGTTAATTGCGGCATCCAAAGATGCGCCGGTAAATTGATTTTCCAATGGCGGATAGGAACACATAAGGATCGTAGAATACCTAGCCGATAATCATATAGAAGCTGTTCAAAGCTGAAGTGATGCTTAATATGTTGTGATAAGGCATTCATATAGATATTTAATAAATCAATGTCATGAAAAACATATTTGGAGATATCGATACTAGAAATAACGAGGTGAACTAAATCGTGTGCTGAAAAAGAAATTTTCCAGTCTTGCCAGTCAATGAGCTTTAATGATGCTGTTTCCTGATGAAGGAGAAAGTTTCCCGGATGAGGATCGGAATGAATCAATGTTAAGTGATGATGATTTCCATGTTGTTCAGAAAATAGTCGTTGTTGCAATCGTTCCGGTAGTCGTTCAAATAGTCGTTTAAAATGCTGAATGTGTTTGCCAGACAAGTGGAACTGACTGTTTAAAACGAAATCATGGAAATAAGTATCGGCTCCCCGCATGAAGTCAGTTAAAATATACGTCCGTTGCACCTCCGAAGGCAGAGATGTGACGTGATGATGGCTACCCCACCACTCACTGTGAATGGTGGCCAGACAATGTATCATGCGCTCTATCTGGCTATTAGTCGGTAGCGTGTATCGATTGATTGGCTGATGGGTCTGACTTAAGTCTTCTAATATCAACAGACATTTTGTAGCGGATGCACATCCGTCAATAAACCGTGGTAAAACATGGCGAGTTGTTTGTTCGGCCGTCGTGCACATCTCAGAGATATGGTGATAGAACTCGATCTCTTTTTGGAAATTTCGGATTGAAATTTCATTTATCTCAATCGGTATTTTGATAAAGAATGGAGATGAGTTTTCTGGAGAGGCCGTTTCCAGTGTGGCTCGAAAACATAACGATGTCGGCTCTCTCGATAAAAGCGCGATGTTGACACGCGCTCTTTCTCCAAGACTTAGAGCGTCCCTTAATTGAGTAACACATTGCTGTGTGTAATGTGTTATCGCTAAGTCACTCACGATTGATTCCTGATGAACCGATTTCATTACACTGACCTCCGTTTACTCGATCACTGATTGAGTGGAGAGTTTTGCCTGGCTAAGCCAGGTTTCACACTGAGAAAGGGACTCAATGACTGTTTGAGGTGAATGACCGAAGCAGGCAATCATTGCCCAGCGACCGGGAACCACCGCAATAATGTATACCTCGGTTCCTGTGTTATCAGCAAAGTCCTGCAACGATTGACCCAGAGTGTCATAAGTGCACTGAGCTGTGGGTTTTAAAACGCGAGTGCCTGCAATATATCCATCACGGATACGAGCTTCATGTTGATCACAAAAAGCCCGGAGGTACTCTGCGCCATGTGACGACAGATTGGGATCTTGTAAGATAAGCATGTTGTCATCATGCTCCAGAACACTGTCTGTTGTTCCGATAGCAAAATCGACGCCACCAGTGACCAGTGCGCCATTGAAAGCCTGAACAATGCGTTCCATCGTATTCAGGATCTTATCGTATTGCAGCTCTGACAGCCCGATCACATGCGCATGCTCTTTGGGAATCAGGATATTCCCGACCCAGACATTACCAATCATGGTTTGTAACGTCACCGACGGCAGTACATGCCCGTAGCGAATATGGGCGGATAAAGCAATTTTAAAGGATCCTTCCGCAGTATTGAGCCGTTTGTAGTAAAAGTGAGGTTCGAGTAAGTAGTCGTCTTCATAGCGACATGCCGTCGCTGCAAGTTTTTTAAGTGCTTCCGTATCTTGTACCGCGATGTTTGTTGTAATACGAGCGCCATCCCCCGCATTCGATGGTTTCAGGCAGACCGTTTGGATACCGTGCCGAGTATGTAAAAGCTCCACAGCTTTGGTCAGTTGTTCCAGAAATGACGATGCTTGAACGTTACTATTTGCAATACGGTATCCGGGAAGGGTGGGCAGCTTGATTCCTAATTTCTGATATACTTCGGAGCCCATTTGTTCATCCGCATACCACTCAAGCGCAGTTGTATGATGGAATGGTAGGTTATCTGACCAATCAACCCATGGATATAAAGGACCTTTTTGATTCCAGCGAGTCGCAACCTCGGCGCTATTGGAATCAACGACGATAGTATCGACATCGACTTCGTCAGCCAGCCAGCAGAGAAAAATCTGCATTTCGATATCAATGGTATAAACCCGGACAAGGGGCATTGGATTTGACTTGTACCAAGCGATCAGTGTATCAAGAAAGGGGATCGTCGCGCCGTCTTTGTAAGCACTTGCTGCAACGAGTAATGCCTGAGACAGGTAGTAATAATCACGATAACCGATGTCCAGTGCTGTGATACCTCGTTTTTTAAACGCTAAAAAGCGACAGGCATCCAACCATGGCGATGTTCTTCCTAACACGAAATCACCATCTGTGGCGATAATTGTGGCTCGTGTTTCTAGATACGTTGCACAGTCGTAGGCGTGTCCGCCAGACAGAATTTCACTAATATCACCTTCGAATCCTCCTGTTGTGCTTGTCGCACTGTGCAAGATGAGGCTTGGGGGAAGCTGGCCGCTGTCATCAGCGATGAACGGGATGATGAGTTGACTGGCGCGCTCGTGAACCATATCAAACGTACAATCATTACCATTTGATGGAGGTAAAGAGAGCAGATGTTGTGCGAGCTGCTTGAGTTTATCTTTGCGAATGACTTGTGGTCCGGTAAAAAAACCTTCCCACGGTACATTTTGACCGTCTTCGAGCGTGGCAAAACAGCAAGGATAAGTATCGCAATGAGATTGTTCAGACATAGTATGCTGTCTCCTGTAATGAATCACATGGTTCTGACGTTTGAGCGCTGTGGTATGAGATATTCATTCTGTATAGCAAACGGCACTGACTGAAGTCAGATGTCGGCTGAATTTGGTGGCCGGAATGTAATGTGGTTGTATTGTCCCAAATTACGATATCTCCTTGTTCATATCGGTGATGGTACTGCTGGGCATGACTGAATACGTAGTCTTCCAATGCATCAAGGAGTTTGACCGATTGCTGTTCTGAGAGCTGATCAATAAAAAAAGAGGTTCCGGATATCGCGAAGAGCGTTTTCTGTTGCGTCACTGGGTGTTGTTCTACTAGCTTGTGTCTGACTTCTTGCAACATCTGTGTTTGTACTTCGGACAAATGTTGCTCGGATGACGTTGCATCGGTCAGCTTTCTTCGATTCCCGAATAAGTGCCTGACATATATAGCATCAAGTTCTGCAGAACATTGCTCTTCAATTTTGTGAAGAAGCGCTTTGTTGGTATAGAGTTTGTCTAAACCATCCACAAGATTGATGAAATGAGTCTCACCGCCGTCAGTTGGCACCTGTATCGAATAAAGTGATGTTGCTATGCCTAAATCCGGTGTGTAAGACATATCACTGTGCCAGTAAGCACCGCCGTCTAGTACCCCGAATTGTTCTCCGGTTTCATCGATATAGTTTGATATTTTGATAATCTCAGGGAGTCCATCCAAGGCAAAGTTTTGCAGGACGTGATGGATAGGTTTTCCCATTTTTTCAATGAATGTTTTATACTGCTCGACAGCAATTGTCTGTTTTTTGATAATGAGAACTTTATATTTAAATAATAAATCGAGTAATGTACTGACTTCATCGGCTGTGATGGTATGACAATCTAAATCATATATTTCACAAGCAAATTGGTCATAGATTAGTTTAGTTTTCATCATGCATAACTCGTTTGATTCATTGTGTTTACCGACCGCGCACCAGCCAGTGTTCCTGTGACATATAGGCCTTCAACTGTCGTTTGACCATGATTGTTTTCAATGAAACCATCCGGATTGATATCCAGATTCGAGATGTTGTTCTCAGGGATCTGACAGCAAGTACCAATAGATGAAACAAATAACGTCTCATTGATATTGAAAAACAATTCTTTTTCCTGTTGAAGGGGCGTATCGAATAAGTGTTCATAACAATGTTTGGCAATATGTGGCGTATTTTCTTTCTGACGAATCAAGATCTTCATATAATCATTTTCTCGGATTGCCTCAGCATAGATATGAAAATTTAATCGAGTCACTTTATGATCAGTTTGGCTTTTCCAAATTCTTTCAATGGTTTTTTGGGTCGGGGCTCTGAGTGCAAAAATATCATCGGTTTCTTGCGGAAATATCCCTAAATAACATTTCGCCAGAATCGTGACTTTCATACCCAGTGTGGATGCTGATTCCGCTAGTTGGAACGCTGAATTACCACTACCGATAATGACAACTTCTTTTTTATTCAATAATGCCGGTCTGTTTTGATAAGAGAATAATCGATAGGCGTCAATACAGGTGATTGCTCCGATTCCTGAAAACTCATGTTGTATATCTTTGGGTTTAACACCAGTGGCTAAGACAAGGTTTGATGCTGTATATTGATGAATGGACGAGCTATCTTTGACATGACAGATGTAGCTTTTGTCTTGTTTTTCAATAAAAACCACATGTCCAGTTACCTTCGTGATCGGTAATTGATCAAGATAATCATTGATATATTTCATATATTCACAAGCTTTGGGAGAAAACGTACATTGCTGTACATAGTCTTGCAATGCTCTGTGGCTATTGGGGAGTTCCAGTTCATTGCAATACGACTGTAAGGGACGCTCTCCCATGACTCTCATAATGCCGCCAAACTGTTCAGCAATCAGTATGATTGATTTCCCCATCCGTGATAATTGCTTTGCTTCGATTGCTGCTGACGGCCCACCACCGATAATGATGTAATCACTCATTGTCACGTTGACTCCATAGTGTGTTGATTCGTGTACAGGCGGTTTCCATTGCATCGTCACTGACGGCATAAGAGAACCTGAGCCATTGTTCCTTGTTTTCGGTGAAGAAGGCATCCATTGGTAAAGGGGTAACCCCAATCATCCGGGTTAATGCATAGCACTGTTCAGTGGCACTCATACCTTGATTTTCCAGCCAGCGAGCCATAATGAAATGCCCTCCTTGCGGCCGTAACGCTTCAAATCCGGATATACGGAGTGTGTGATACAGGTGATCCCTTCGAGTCTGATAACACTTGTTGACTCGATGGCTTTCAGAAACATGATATTTTTTTAATAGATTGCTCGCTGCCCGTTGCAATATTTCTGGCAGACAATTGGACATATGACTATGAGCACTTTTGGCTATCGCCAAGCTTGATGGCGTTCCGGCGATCCATCCCAATCTGACACCGCATCCCGCCAAGGATTTTGAAATTGAACCTGCAACAAGCGTATTCAGTGCTGTTAATTCTTGATAAGGAATTGTTGTATCGTTAAAACAAAAATCACGATAAACATCATCAATTAAAAGTGCTGCGTGATTGAGTGTAATAATATTTTTTATATGCGACCATTCTGCTGTACTCACAACATGACCGGTGGGATTATGGGGGGAATTAATTAGTAATACAGATTTCCCAAGTTTCAGCTTCTCATTTAAATCATCGATATCAAGAGCTATTTTCCCTTGCTCAATGAGCATAGGGGATGTTTGCCATACCAGTCCGGCCATTTCAGCCATACCCCGATAATATGGATAAAATGGTTCAGCAACGACAATCTGTTTAAATCCTTGAGATTTAAAAGAGAATAATGCTGCAAATAGTGCTTCTGTGCATCCTGAAGTAATGGTTATGTTTTTATCATAAATATTGTTATACAGCAGGCTAACCTGCTGTATAAATTCATAATCCCCATCAATTGGTGTGTACTGCCAATGATTCTTTGTTTGGTTGCAAACTTCATTTTGCCACAATGTGTCATATATATTATTTGGTATTCCTTGAGATAAGTTTATAGCATTGTTTTCTTTTGCTATATTTGTCATCTTCTGGAATATTTCAATCGTTTCGGAAATATTAATATTTAACATAAGCTCTCCCAAACAAAGTATTTTTTCTATTGAGTATTCAATATACTTTTAGGGGATTATTGGTGTGCCAGACGGTTTAATCCATTCCAGAAATTCATCAGCACTTCAAGAACTTGAGCTGCACCACTGAGTAATTCATCCTTTGCTTGTTCATCGGTTGCTGCAGAAATCAGGGCATCTTGAATCCAATCGACATGATTACATTCGATGAGAATGTGAAGATAGAAATAATTAAAATCTTCATGTTCCCAGCTATCATATAGTCTGAACCCTTCATACAAGTTCACAATCATAGGATAGCCAAATTCTTCAATGACATAGTGTGCACCAATGGCATAATTTGGACTTTCTTTCAGAAATAGGCGCTCTAGATTCGATACTAGACTTTCAGCCTCTGGAATATAGCTAGCTTCCTTATAGTCATCGAGTGTTACACCAATCGCGGATAGTGATTTCTCAAACATAATATAATGTGGATCGCCATGACCATCACCTAGCTCGGAAACAACAGTTCTGGATATTTTTAAACGGATTAATTCATCTTCTACACGAGGGGCGAGCCCAGATAGTATTTGAGGGAAAGTTCGGATATAATAATAATATTGTTGAAATATTTCTTTTACTTTATTTAGAGGTAAGGGTTCCTGCTGAAAAGTTTTATAAAAATCATTATGATTGATTCCAGATTCTTCAATCATTTCTTTGATTGTTGATATTATTGATTTTCCTTGATTATTTATTTCGTTCATATCTTCCTCCAGAGCAACTGACATTTTAATGTGTGTTTTACATCTTAAACAAAAATGTAACATTTAATTAATCATCAAAAAAAAAGCAAGTCAATGGTTTTTTTTTGATTCTGTTTTGAGTTTTTTTTAAATGGTAGGATTTCTATTTAAAACAAATACTATTAATGTGTTTAGTATTATTTGTCGTTCAAAAATAATATAAATCATTAATTTTTAAAAAAATTAAAAATCATATGAATATATTTATTTTAAATATTAATCTAAGATAAATAGACTATGTTTTACGAGTGTGGTGGTTTTTTGTCCGTATTTGATAATCTGTTTTTGGTTATAAATTCTGATATTAATCCTATGGGAAAATATGAATCATAGGATTTATGAATCTGTGAGTATTAATATTTTTGCCTGATGAGACAGCAATATAGCCGTGATATTGAAGAGACAGGATGAATCTTTAAGGGGGGAAACACGGACAGCGGTAAGTCATTGGCCATAAAAAGTGCTCATAAAAAAAGTCACCGATATCGATCGATGACTTTTCGCATGATTCACTGCCAGTGCATCACAGCATTATTTGTTTTGCGCACGTTCATAAGAGGATTGGATCTCTGCGCGAGCTGATGCTGCATCTTCCCAGCCATCAACTTTTACCCATTTTCCTGACTCAAGCTCTTTGTAGCGCTCGAAGAAATGTTTGATTTGTGCTTTCAGCAGCTCAGGCAGATCGTTGACATCCTGAATATGGTCATATTCTTTGGTCAGTTTTGAGTGAGGTACGGCAACAACTTTTGCATCTTCACCTGATTCATCGGTCATTTTCAGCACACCGACAGGGCGGCAGCGAATCACAGCACCGGGAACCAGTGGATAAGGCGTCGGGACCAGTACGTCAACCGGGTCACCATCTAAAGAGAGCGTATTGTTTACATAACCGTAGTTACATGGGTAGAACATTGGTGTAGACATGAAGCGGTCTACAAATACAGCACCAGACTCTTTGTCTACTTCATATTTGATTGGATCAGCATTCGCCGGGATTTCAATGACGACATAGATATCATCAGGCAGAGACTTACCTGCTGGTACGTTATTCAAACTCATGAATGTATTCCTTACTGTTTAGCGGACGTTTTGAAGCGCCTATTATTATTCACTTCACCGTTGAACGCAAAAAGTGTTGATCACTGAACGTGACGGGATAAGAAAAAGCGCCCGGAGGCGCTTTATACAGAGAGGCTTAATTGTCTTGATGGGCTTCCAGAAATTCCTGAAGCTTGGTCACCATGTTTTTTGAACCGACAAAAAATGGCACCCGTTGGTGTAGCTCTTGCGGATCAAGGTCAAGAATCCGGTTCATACCATCAGTGGCGATACCACCGGCTTGCTCCATCAAAAATGCCATAGGATTACACTCGTAGAGCAGACGGAGTTTACCCTGTGGGTGACTGAGTGTACTTGGGTACAGATAGATCCCGCCTTTAAGCAAGTTACGGTGAAAATCAGCCACCAGTGAACCGATATAACGTGAGGTATAAGGACGATTATCTTCCGGCACGTTTTCCTGACAGTGTTTAATGTATTTTTTCACCCCGGTCGGGAAACGAATGTAGTTGCCTTCGTTAATCGAATAGATGCGGCCGTCTTCCGGGATCATCATATTCTCATGGGAGAGACAGAATGTGCCCAACGACGGATCGTAAGTAAAGCCGTTGACGCCATTACCTGTGGTGTACACCAACATGGTAGAAGAGCCGTAAATGACGTATCCGGCTGCGACCTGTTTATTGCCCGGTTGCAGAAAATCTTCAGCTGTCGGCGTGGTACCAATCGGGGAGACGCGACGGTAAATTGAAAAAATCGTTCCGACCGACACATTCACGTCAATATTGGTTGAGCCGTCAAGCGGATCCATCAACACGACATACTTGGCATTCTTATTCAATTCTTTATTGAATATGATAGCCTCATCTTCTTCTTCACTCGCGACACCGCAGACTTGGTCTCGGGCCTCAAGCGCTGCTTTAAACTTCTCATTGGCATAAACATCGAGTTTCTGCTGATCTTCGCCCTGAATGTTCTCTGTACCGACAGCTCCGGTAATATCGACGAGCCCCGCTTTATTGATTTCACGGTTTACGATCTTTGCTGCCAAACGTATCGAAGCAAGAAGGGAAGAGAGCTCTCCGCTTGCATGAGGAAAATCGGTTTGTTTTTCAACAATGAATTCTCCTAAGGTTCTCATCTCTGACATGTTATTTCCTTGAAAAGCAATCATGAATACTTGCCATTAGTCTGAAAGACAGCAAATTGGCATTATGCAAATGGGCGATAGATGCCCTTTAAATAAGATTCTATGATCCAGATCTTATTTAAGGTAATAAAGTAACTGACTCAGATCTCATTTTTCATACAAGATACCGACAATCGTGAATCCTGCCAGACTGAGGGTAAAATCTCTGTCGGATTATCGATTTCCGGCTCGCTTTTATGGTGTGAATCATGATAATGAAGGGCAGTAAGATGAGCGAAAATCAGAGCAGAGGACTGAGGGATTCATGCACATACATATACTCGGAATTTGTGGCACATTTATGGGCGGCGTCGCGACGCTGGCGCGCCAGATGGGACATCGGGTTACCGGTTCCGATGCCAATGTTTATCCACCAATGAGCACTTTGCTGGAATCTCAAGGTATTGAAATTATAGAGGGTTTTGACGTAAATCAGCTTAATCCTCGTCCTGATTTAGTGGTGATCGGTAATGCACTGAGCCGTGGTAATCCCTGTGTTGAGTACGTCCTCAATCATCGTCTGCCCTATACGTCCGGACCGCAGTGGTTGAGTGAGTTTTTACTGCGGGAACGATGGGTACTGGCGGTTTCCGGCACCCATGGGAAAACCACCACAGCCAGTATGCTGAGTTGGATACTGGAATACTGCGGCTATCAGCCCGGTTTTCTGGTCGGAGGTGTGCTCGGCAACTTCGGAATTTCTGCCAGACTTGGTGAAAGTGACTTTTTTGTCGTTGAAGCCGATGAATATGACAGTGCTTTTTTCGATAAGCGATCTAAGTTTGTCCACTACCATCCGAACACCCTGATCCTGAACAATCTAGAGTTCGATCATGCTGATATCTTCGACGATCTTGCAGCGATTAAGAAACAATTTCATCACTTGGTCCGAACGGTTCCCGGCATTGGCCGTATCCTGTCACCCCAAGATGATCCCGCTTTAAATGATGTTTTAGACCAAGGATGCTGGAGCGAGCAAGAGTTTTGCGGTGAGAATGCAAACTGGAATGCAACAAAATTGTCAAAAGATGGATCATCGTTCCAAATATTGTTCAATGGTGAGATAGCTGGCACTGTGTCATGGGATTTGATCGGTGATCATAATGTACATAACGCAATCATGGCCGTCGCGGCAGCCCGACATGTTGGTGTCGTCCCAGCGATGGCTTGTGAAGCGTTGGGTCACTTTATTAATACTAAACGTCGTCTGGAACAGCGTGGCGAAGTGCGTGGCGTGACGGTTTATGATGACTTTGCCCATCATCCGACAGCCATTCAACAAACATTGGCGGGACTGCGTGCAAAAGTGGGCTCGCAACGGATTCTTGCGGTACTGGAACCACGCTCGGCAACGATGAAAATGGGTGTACATAAGCAGGTGCTGGCAGATGCCTTGGCTCAGGCTGATATGGTGTTTATTTACCAGCCGCAAGAACTGACATGGCCTGTTGCTGATGTGGTCGCACAGTGTCACCAGCCGGGATACGCGGCCGATGATATTGATGCGTTAGTGCAACAAGTGGTGCAGGTTGCGAATGCCGGGGATTCGATTCTGGTGATGAGCAATGGTGGTTTTGGTGGCATTCATGACAAACTGCTGCAACAGTTGGAGAGGGGTTATCATGAGTGATATTCAGCGAGAAAAAACAATTACATTAGCTTGGACCGGTGCTTCCGGGGCGCCTTACGGATTACGCTTACTTCAGCATTTGCTGGCCGCGGATTATCAGGTATATCTGTTGATCTCGTCAGCGGCAAGAGTGGTGCTGGCGACCGAGCACGGTTTGAAGCTTTCCGCTGCACCGGACAAAGCCCATCAGACGCTGGTGGAACATCTGCAATGCCGGAGTGAGCAGTTGGTTGTCTGTGGCAAAGAAGATTGGTTTTCTCCGGTTGCTTCCGGTTCATCCGCACCCAAACAAATGGTGGTTTGCCCATGCTCTGCCGGGAGTGTAGCGTCGATTGCCTATGGTATGTCAGACAATTTGATTGAGCGCGCTGCTGATGTGGTGATCAAAGAAAAAGGACAACTGCTGCTGGTGGTACGGGAAACACCGTTTTCAACCATCCATTTAGAAAACATGTTGAAGCTGTCGCAGGTTGGTGTGACCATCATGCCGGCTGCGCCCGGATTTTATCATCAGCCTCAGTCGATCGATGATTTAGTCGATTTTATGGTCGCGCGGATTCTTGACCATCTAGGGATCGAGCAGACTGTGGTGCCGCGCTGGGGATATCAGCACTGAATCATCAGTAGCACATTGATTCAATTCACAGTAAAATTGTCCGCACTCATCGGGGAGCTTCGATGACAAACAACCGATTCGGTATGTTGTCATGGTGCTGAGATTGGGCGATTGCCCGGAACCCGCAACGACCTGAACCAGATAATGCTGGCGTAGGAATTGAGTTTGGTCTGCCCTTTTTGAGGCCTGCCTCAACCCTGTGCCGCTCGTATCAAGGAGAGCGAGCCGTGACATTGAACTATTCTAAAGCCTCTATTTATGCAGGCATCTTCATCTTAAGTTTGACCACCGGATTGGTGCAGGCTAAGTCCCCTGAACTGACCGTGTATACCTATGATTCTTTTACCTCGGAATGGGGCCCCGGGCCTGCGATTAAGCAAGCATTTGAGGCGCGCTGTCACTGTGAGCTGAACTATGTGGCACTCGACGATGGAGTCTCAATTCTCAATCGTCTGCGCCTTGAAGGCAATCATAGTCAGGCGGATATCGTTCTGGGGCTGGATGACAGCCTGATGGCAGAAGCCAAACAGACGGGACTGTTAGCCAAACATCATGTCGATACCACAGCATTAACGCTCCCCAACGGCTGGCATGATGATGTGTTCATTCCTTACGATTATGGTTATTTTGCTTTTGTTTACCGTAAGGATTTACTCCCCAATCCGCCACACAGTCTTAAAGCACTGGTTGAACAAGCGCCTGATTTGAAAATCATCTATCAGGATCCGCGGACATCGACTCCGGGTCAGGGACTGCTGTTATGGATGAAATCCGTCTACGGTGATCAGGCGGCTCAAGCCTGGCAACAATTGGCGGAGAAAACGGTCACGGTCACCAAAGGTTGGTCGGAAGCCTATTCGATGTTTCTCAAAGGCGAATCTGATATGGTCCTGTCGTACACCACTTCACCGGCCTATCATCAGGTTGCTGAGCAGGATGATCGCTATGCGGCCGCTGAGTTTTCGGAAGGTCATTACATGCAGGTCGAAGTGGCTGCGAAATTGGCGGGTAGTCCACATCAGGCGCTTGCCGATCAGTTTATGCAGTTTATCTTGAGCGATGATTTTCAGTCAGTCATTCCGACGACGAACTGGATGTATCCGGTGACATCGGTCGCGCTGCCGGATGCTTACAGTCATCTTTCTATACCGAAGAAAGCATTACAGTTTTCTGCGCCGCAGATTGCAGAAAATCGTAAACATTGGATTCGTGAGTGGCAAACAGCGCTCACGCAGGCACGGTAATTGGTACGGTGATCCTGCAACGGGTTCCCCGAATCGGGCTCTGGGTTGCGACGGGTGTCGTGGTCTTTATCCTGAGTGCATTCGGGGCATTACTGGTTCATGCATCCGGTCTCGAACTGATGACTGTGCTGAGTGACCCTTATTATCTCCATGTCACGCGGTTTAGTTTTTATCAGGCATTGTTATCCATGTTGCTGAGTGTGATTCCGGCGATTCCGGTTGCCTTGGCTTTACACCGTCGCGCTTTTCCCGGCCGCGATTTTCTGATCAAACTTTTTTCGACCACATTGGTGATACCGGTGTTAGTCGGGGTGTTTGGTTTGCTGGCGATTTATGGCCGCAGCGGTTTTTTAGCCGATGCACTGCATACACTGGATCTGGATTTCAGCTTTTCAGTTTATGGTTTGAATGGCATCTTGCTGGCGCATGTTTTTTTTAATCTGCCTTATGCCAGCCGGTTGTTTTTACATACGCTGGAAATGATCCCCAGAGAGCAGTCACTATTAGCCTGTCATCTGGGGATGACACCGTGGCAAGTGTTTCGTTATGTCAACTGGCCACGGATTCGTCAGCAGATGCCCCATGTCGCCGGATTGGTTTTCATGTTGTGTTTTACCAGCTTTGCGACCGTAATGGCATTGGGGGGCGGGCCGCAGTCTACCACTATTGAACTGGCTATCTATCAGGCGATTAAGTTTGATTTTGATCTGCGCGCCGGTGCCATGTTAGCACTGTGGCAAATGTTACTGTGTGGGGTGTTGGCTTTCATGCTGCAAAGCCTGACGAAAACTATCAACGCGAGTAGTCAGGGAGATTCTCCCCGCCAGCCGTTATTTCGTGATAGTCGTTGGGCACGTTACTGGGATTGCGGATGGATTATTGGCTGTGGACTGTTAGTGTTGCCGCCGCTCGCCATGGTGATGATTTCCGGCCTCAATTCACACCTATGGGTAGTGCTGAGTGGCGCGGGTTTTTGGCAGGCATTCGGGAGCTCTTTGCGTGTTGCGGTCGTGGCCGGCTCTCTCGCTCTGGTTGCGGGTATCGGTGTTTTGCTGACGAGCCGGAGTTGGCGGCTGTATCATCAACGGCGGCGTGCCGATATGCTGGAAACGGTCGGCATGATGGTTTTGGTCACACCGGGTTTGGTGATCAGTACCGGGCTCTTTCTGCTGTTACGCACTTTTACTAATGCGTTTGATTTTGCCTATTGGGTCGTTGTGGCGGTCAATGCCATGATGGCTTTGCCTTATGTGATTAAAACCTTACAACAACCGTTGTGGATGTTGGCGCAGCAGTATCAGTATCTGTGCGCCAGTCTGGGAATGCAGGGATGGCGTCGTTTTTGGCTGGTGGAGTGGCGTGCCGTGAGAAAGCCGATTATTCACGCATGGGTGATCAGCTTTTTGGTGGCGATGGGGGATTTGAGTGCCATCGCGTTATTTGGCAGTCAGGATTTCAGAACCTTGCCACTTTATCTTTATCAGTTACTGGGAAGCTATCAGATGGAATCCGCTGCTGTGGTGGCCGGTTGTTTATTGATCATCAGTCTCGGATGCTTTTTCATTGCGGAGCGCCTGTTTCGGCGCGGGGGATATATCAATGCTGACACTTGATCAGGTGCGTTATGAATATCAACAGGAATGGTTTGATTTCTCGCTTGCTGTGCCGCAAGGTAGTATCTGGGCTCTGATGGGGCCGAGTGGGGCCGGGAAATCGACGCTGTTAAGTCTGGTTGCCGGGTTTATTGCGCCGAAGTCCGGTGATATCCGGGTTGATGATCAGTCGGTGTTGGCACTGCCGCCGTATGAGCGTCCATTCTCGATGCTATTTCAGGAGCACAATCTTTTTTCTCATTTATCGGTGCGTGACAATATCGGACTGGGACTGCATCCGGGGTTAAAACTGACGCGTAAAGACTGGGATAAAGTCGGACATGCTGCGTATCAGGTTGGCATCGAAACACTGTTAGACCGACGGCCGGAACAGTTGTCCGGCGGGCAACGGCAGCGGGTTGCGCTGGCGCGTTGTTTTGTACAGGAACGTTCACACTGGCTGTTGGATGAACCATTCTCAGCATTAGATCCGATTTTACGGGCTGATATGCTGGCTTTGGTCAGACGTTTGGCCAATGAGCGGAATATTTCGGTGCTGATGGTTACACATCATGTCAATGATGCCAAAAATATGGCCAGCCATTTTGCCTATATCGATGAGAATCATGTTCAGGTGACCGGAGAAATCGAGGGGTTGACTGCATCGCACCCGAGCGAGTCGCTGAATGCGTTTATCCGTGCGGGAAATTGAGGATGAAAGTGCCATGCCTTTATCACGGCATGACGCCTTCATCGCGTAGATATTGATATTACTCCGAAGTTTCTTCTAACGATTTCAGGAGTTGGAAGATCTCTCTGGCTGATTTTGATGATTTTCCGCTCTGCTGTTCTTTTTTCGCCTGACGAATCAGATGACGCAGTTGCTGACGGTCCACTTCAGGATACTTTTCTATCACGGTATTGATGGCCGTATCCCCCTCCTCAATCAATTGATCCCGCTGTTGTTCCAAACGGTGGAACGCGGCGGTTGCCTGAGCATGTTTGTTACGGTACTTATCCAAGGCTGCCTGAATCGGTTCCACATCGATATGACGCATCAAACGGCCAATATACTGAAGCTGTCGTCTTCTCGCTTCATTCTTAAAGCGTTGTGCATCTTTGATTGCCTCGGCAAGCTCGGCCGGCAACGGGAACTTCTCCAAAGAGGCCGGCTTGAGTTCAACCAGTGCTTCCCCGAGTTGTTGCAACTCAATCATGTCATTCTTCATTTCGGTTTTACTGACCCAAATGATCTCTTCTTCCTCTTCCCAGGGAGCTTTTTGATTTTTTCGCGCCATAGTCTCTAACTTATCTGCTTATCAATGTCTGTTATTTTAGCAAGAATCGTGGGGAGAACGAGAATTTCTTGTTATGCTATCGAAATAGTTTCAAGAAGAGACATCAGTTATGAATGTAAAACAGCAAGTTGCACAACAGCGAAGTGAGCTTGAAGCTGCAGTCGCGAAAGCTTTAGAGCTTGCATCGTCACAAGCGGACGCCGCAGAAGTGGCGATTACCAAGAGTACGGGGCTCAGTGTTTCAACCCGTTTTTGTGAAGTCGAGAATGTTGAGTTTAACAGTGATGGTGCCTTGGGGATTACAGTTTACCGGGGTCAACGCAAAGGCAGTGCTTCGACATCCGATCTGAGTGAACAGGCGATTCAGCAGACTGTACTGGCTGCATTGGATATTGCCCACTATACCTCGGAAGATCCGTTTGCCGGCCCTGCACCAAAAGAGTTGATGGTGCAAGAGATCCCGGATCTGGATCTGTTCCACCCGGATGAACCGAATCCGGATGAGGCTGCCAGCATTGCGATTGCCGCAGAAAGAGCCGCGCTCGATTACAGCACCAAGATCAAACAGAGTGATGGCGCGAGTTATGACAGCCACTACGGTGTCAAAGTCTACGGCAATAGTCATGGCCTGCTTGCCAGTTATACATCCAGCCGTCACAGTATCAGTTGCTGTGTGATTGGTCAGGGCAAACAGGATCACATGGAGCGAGATTACAGCTATACCATTGCGCGCCATAAAGATGATCTGTGGACTCCGCAACAAGTCGGTCAACTTGCGGCCGAGCGAACCGTGAATCGGTTGGATCCGCAAAAACTGAAAACCGGTCATTATCCGGTGATGTTTGCTCCGGAAATTGCGACCGGCCTGATCGGCCATTTCGTGATGGCGATTTCCGGTGGCAATTTATATCGTAAGTCATCATTCTTGCTGGATCATCTGGGCGAGAAAATTTTCCCGGACTGGTTTTCGATTGCTGAGCGACCACATATTCTGCGTGGATTGGCTTCCAGCCCGTTTGACAGTGAAGGTCTGGCCACACGGGATTTAGACATCGTCACCGATGGGGTGTTAGAGACTTATTTGCTGACCAGTTATGCTGCGAGAAAGTTGAATATGACGCCGACCGGCCATGCCGGCGGAATTCACAACTGGTTTGTGAAATCCTCCGGTGAGCAGGATTTCCAGCAGATGCTGAAAGCAATGGGTACCGGTTTCTTGGTCACTGAAGTGATGGGACAGGGCGTGAATATTGTTACCGGTGATTACTCACGTGGTGCTGCCGGTTTCTGGGTTGAAAATGGCGAGATTCAGTATCCAGTATCTGGCATCACCATTGCCGCGGGGCTGAAAGATATGTTTAGCAACATCGTTGCAGTCGGCAATGATGTTGATGTGCGTTCTCAGATTCAGACCGGTTCTATTCTGATTGAATCAATGAAGGTAGCCGGGGAATAATTATTCTTCTTCCATCAAATCGATTGAAGCGGGCTTGATAGCCCGCTTTTTCTTAATACGATAATTATCAGTGACTGGTATTTATTTTGAGTAAAATATCACGAGTCACAACAAAGCACTGCAACATCTTGAATTGCTATGTTAATTTATAGCAAATTTTTCCAGTTCTTCTTCATGGTTTTCAGCGTAGTCCGATTTGTGTCGCTGAGTGAATCATCGATTCTGTCGGTAAGGAATAAAGTCATGTTATCTCCTCAAGAGCGTGCTGCAATTAAGCAAGATATTCAATCCAACCAGCATGAAATCTATGTCATCTCATTTGAAGAGATGGATAATATTGTGAAATATTCACCTCATGCTTATTCGAAGACTGTGAAAGATACTTGGAAGAAACTAAGAGACAGAGCTGGAGATGGGGCAAACTGGTATTCTACAGCAGATGATGGCCTAACCCTCGTAAAACTGATTAGTGATTTGGGTGGTATTGGAACCAAAGCTTATATAAAGACCTATGGTGGTAAACCACATATTATTTTAAAGGGTAATCCTCGTTTGAGAACAGTGTTGACTGGGACAAAATATGGAGTGAAAAACGCCAAGGTCGTGACAATGGGTTTAGGAAAAGCTGCGGCGATTAGTGGTGCAAAAGCTGGTGGCGTGCTTTCCGTTATTTTAATGAGCGCCTATCGGATTGCTGATTATGTTTTAACTGATGAAATAACGTTATCTCGATTAATTGGATCTTTGGCTACTGATGTGGTGAAGATTGGGATTGTAACGGGAGCTTCTATCGTAGCAGCCTACGGAGCTGGATTGCTTTCTTTTGCCATTGGGCCGCTTGCTGCTGTTGTAATTATCGGTTTTGTTGGAAATATAGCTTTAACCTATATTGATAATCATTACCATATTACTGATAGAGTCGTTGAGGTTTTAGATGAAATGGGAAATGGCGTTAATAATTATCTTGCTCGGGCTAAACATCAATTTGAAGATACAATGGCACGTGCTGCCGGTTCTGTGATTGATTATGTACTGGAGTCAGCGCAACAGATGATAATTGATTTTACTAAACATTCAATTGATCGATTTTTGTCTCCTCAACCAAAGGTATATTTCTAGTGAAAGAAGAAGTTACTATTCCTAAGTTATTATTAGCATTATTGTTTTTTTTAGGTTTTGCTTTATTCGCTTTCCTTGCTTTTGGGATTGCCTTATATCAGTTAATTGACAGTTTAATTGAATTACCAAGCGTGATTGAGTTTGACCGTGGGGCTATGTATGGATTTGGAGGGGGAATTGGACTCTCTAGTTTCTGTGTTGCTTTTGTAATCTTGATATTTTATCGAAAAATCTCACCAGCAGCTGAAAGTCGAATAGGAAAAGGAATAATTTATGGATTAGTATTAATGTTCATATTACCTATTGTTTCTGGCTTTACTATACCTTATTTAATAAAAAATCATGATTATCAACGGTGTGAAAAAGCAGAATACCAGCCTTCATGGCCAATATTTCGTGCTCATTTTTATACAGATACGTCTGCCACCTGTCAGCAACTAGTTCAAGAAATATCAGATAGGTACTGATTGAATGAAAAGAAAATCCGATTCACGGTTAACTTGGAAGGAAATAGTTGCCTATAGTATCTTTGTTCCTTTGGTTATAGTTTTTTTTGTTTATCCTGAGTACTATGTTGGTCACTTTATTTTCTTAGTCGCTAATCATTCACCTATTATTGAACTTTCCTTTACAGAGATACTTATGTTTTTGTGGGGGATTGGGATAGTTGTATATTCTACATCTGTTGGTTTTTTGAGAAAAATAAAATTTACGCCCAAAATAGAGTGGTGTCTGGAAAAGTTGAATTCTATGATTCTAAATTTATTTATTTTTGGCCCTTTTGTTTTATTCTGCTTCTCCGATAGTTTTATGGAAAAATATAATTATATGAATTGTGAAGAGTTGGAGGTTGTAGGATATAAACGTTCAAAATCTATCTATACAAATAGTCAACAAATCTGTGAACAGTTGATTGAAGAAAAGAAAAAAGCCGGGAGATATTAATTAAAAGGACTGAATTCATTATGTATTCAGTCTGTTTTTAACAACGATTATGTTTTCTATAACAATAAAGTGGTTTGCTTCAAAAGAAGCATAATCACTTTCACGATAAAAAGGTTGGTTCTTTATGGCACATGTAGCATACATGACAATCTCTGGTGAAAAACAGGGATTAATTTCTAGCGGGTGTAACACCAAAGACTCAATGGGGAATAAATATCAGGAATCCCATACGGATGAAATCACGATTCTTTCCTGTGATCATCATATGGCGAAGGCGCCGCATCAGCATGGAAAAAGTCATGCTCCGATTCGCATTATCAAGAATATTGATAAATCCAGTCCACTGTTATCTACGGCATTTGCCCGGCAGGAACATCTCGATTGTGTGATTCATTTTTACCGTACCAATGAACAGGGCTATAACGAAAAGTTTTATTCTATCGAACTGACGAAAGCGATTATCAGCGGCATGAGCTTTGCCCTGCCACATACCGTTCATGCGCATCAGGAAGAAATGCATGAAGTCATCGAACTCAGCTATCAGGAAATTGCCTGGCAGCACAGCATCAGCGGGACGATGGGATATGACAACTGGGATCAGGGTGGTTGGGGTGAATAATACTAACCCGTGAAATACGCGAAAAATATTGATGAATGTGATGGAACAAACATGCAAGGGCATAAATGCCCTTGCTTAAGCGCTCTGGAATATTTTAAGCGGTTTGTGGAATCACATTTATCAAGATCACAAAACACCTCAGGCGATAAAAATGGTCGCCAGTCCGAGAAAGACAAACAGACCAATCACGTCGGTAACGGTGGTGAGTGCCATCCCACCGGCGAGTGCAGGGTCAATTTTCATCTTTTTCAGTATGATCGGAATGGTAACCCCGGCGATACCCGCGACTGTCAGATTGGTTAACATGGCTGCGGAAATAATGCCTCCAAGTAACCAGTTGCCTTTCCACAGCACGACAATACCGCCAATCAGCAGTGCCCAGAGGCAGCCGTTGAGCAGACCGACCGCCGCTTCTTTGAGCAGCAGTTCTCGTTTGTTACTGTCACCGATGTGTCCCAAAGCCAATCCTCGAATCACCAGTGCAATGGTTTGGTTGCCGGCAACACCACCCATTGAGGGAACAATGGTCATCAGCACTGCGATCGAAGCCATCTGTTCGAGTGTGGTCTCAAACATATTCGATACCGAAGCCGCTGCCAGTGCCGCGAGAACATTCGCGCCCAACCAGATACTTCGTTTCCGGGCCGATTTCATCACCGGTGCGAACGTGTCTTCTTCATCGTCCATCCCCGCTAAACTCATCATCGAGTGCTCGGCATCTTCACGGATAACATCGACTACGTCATCAATGGTGATCCGGCCTAACAGATGTTGTTCAGCATTGACGACCGGTGCTGAAACCCAGTTGCGCCGTTCAAACAGACTGGCAACGTCAGAGTCTTTGGCATCGACCTGAATGGCTTCATCAGCATCTTCCATAATGTCGCAGATACGAACATCCGGTTGACTGGTTAATAAGCTGGCAAGAGAAAGATGACCGATGAGTTTACTCTCTTCATCAATCACATAAAGTGCGTCGGTTGCCTGTGGTAATTCGCCTTTCATCCGTAAATAACGCAGGACAACATCAACATCAACGTCGCCACGAATCGTGACAAAGTCGGTGTTCATCAGACCGCCGGCAGTATCCTCCGGATATGAGAGTGCCATTTCGACCCGAAGACGGTCGACATTATCCATCTGGGATAGAATTTCCCGGGAGAGACCATCAGGCAGACTTCGCAACACGTAAGCAAGGTCATCGGTATCCATGCCTTCAGTGGCTTCAGCCAGCCGTTCCGGCGCCATTTTGGACACCAGTGCGTCTTTGACGTCTTCACTGAGCTCATCGAGGATTTCACCATAGTCTTCCGGATCGGTCAGTTGCCAGAGGACATTACGACTTTTACGAGGTGAGGCTTCCAGAAGGTGAGCGATATCTTCTGGTTCCATGTCCTGAAGTTGGCGACGGACATGGACAAAACGACCATTTTCTAAGGCTTCTGTGACTTCCCGGAGGGTAAGGTGAGCCTGATCAAACTCAATATGCTCTGCCATAACTTCCCCCTGTGCCGTATTTATTATGTAAGTGACATAGTAACTTAATTCTATGCCTGATTTAATAAGAAGTTATTGCAGGATGAAATTTATTTTGCGTTAAAATAGTCGGTTAATCTTCTTCTTCGAATTTATCTTCGATTAAACAGCAAACCGCGTCTAATGCCGGTTCCGCTTCACTGCCTTCAGCAGAGATGGTGACATATTGCCCCTGAGCTGATTCAAGCATCAGGAGTCCCATCACGCCATCTGCGATGGCTTCTTTTCCTTCCTGACTCCGAATGGTCAGAATGGCATCGAATGATTGGGCCAACTCCACAAGTTTAACGGCCGCTCTGGCATGAAGTCCTAGCTTATTCTGAATTAAAACCGTTTTACTGAGTTGTGGCATCGCATGATCCTCTGTTGGCTTGTCTCAAGCGCTGGTTTTAGGTGTGATGTTTTTCAAGTGAAGTATGGCGAATTTGTACCTGATGTCCAAGTTGGGAGAAGTATTCCCCGATTTGTTGGGTCAGATAGACAGAACGATGTTTTCCGCCGGTACAGCCAATGGCAATGGTCAGATAACTACGATTATTCTTCTCCAGAGAGGGGAGCCAGTAATCAATGAATGACTGAATATGCTGGCGCATATCAATCACCTCTGTATGTTGTTCCAAGAATGATTTTACCGGTACATCGAGTCCGGTAAATGCACGTAATTCAGGTTGCCAGTGAGGATTTGGTAGAAAACGAACGTCGAAAACAAAATCAGCGTCACTGGGTAAACCATACTTAAAGCCAAACGATTCAAAAACGATGATCAGACGTTTACGCTCTCTTCCTTCAACCCGCATACGGATCGTTTCACTGAGTTCGTGAATCGATTTATTGGTACTGTCGAGCAGCATGTCTGCCTGTTTTTTCAACGGTGCGAGGATGCGTTTTTCTTGAGCGATGGCTTGCGCCAGAGTCAAATTATTGTTGTGTAAGGAGAGGGGATGAATCCGGCGGGTTTCACTATAGCGTTTGAGCAGTGCATCTTCGGTGGCATCAAGGAAAAGTACATTAACATCATGCGAGACAGACTCTTTCAGTGACCGGAAGGTTTCGCCGAGCAGTGACGGGTCATGGGGTAAGTTGCGGATATCAATACTGACCGCGACATTCTGTTTGCTGCCCTGTACCGATTGAAGGAAAGCATCCAATAAATCGATAGGGAGGTTATCGACACAATAGTATCCCAGATCTTCCAGCACTCTTAAGGCGACACTTTTGCCGGCACCGGATTGACCACTTACAACAATTAAGCGCATCGTGACATACTCAGAAAATTAAGACTGGTTGACCATGATATCATAAAGTTCTTGATCGTTTTCAGCTTTGCGAAGCTGCTTTAACACTTGCTTGTCATTCAGTCGTTCAGCCATTTGAGCGAGAGTTTTCAGATGGATTTGACATTGCTCTTCCGGGACAAACAAGGCAAATAGGATATCGACAGGGCGATTATCGATCGCATCAAAATCGATCGGCTCTTCACATTGAATGAGAACAGCAACCGCATTTTCACTGAATGTCATTCTTGCATGTGGGATGGCAATGCCGTTACCGATACCGGTACTGCCAACTTTTTCTCGGGAGAGCATATTTTCAAACAGTTCGGTTGCATTCTGGCCCGTATAATTGGCTGCGATTTCACTGATGATTTCTAACGCTCGTTTTTTGCTCGAACATTGGACTGCACTTTTCGTGCAGTCCAGAGACAGAACTTCATTGAGTTGCATGATTAATGACTACTTAATTTTTCTTTATGCTTATTCAGCTGACGGACTAACTTGTCAACCAGGCTATCGATTGCTGCATACATGTTTTCATCTTCAGAGGTCGCATGGATCTCTCCTTGATTGACATGAAGCGTCGCTTCAGCGATTTGTTGAAGTTTTTCAACACGTAAAATGACCTGTATGCTGTTGATATGGTCAAAAAACCGCTCAAGTTTATCAAATTTTGAGTGAACATAGTCTTGCATTGAATCGGTCAGATCAATGTGGTGGCCATTAATATTGATTTGCATAGACTTTCCTTCTCTGTTGGGCCTTTATAGCAGGCGTTTACGCTGACTCGATGGGGATATACCCAAAGACTCTCGGTACTTTGCAATGGTACGTCTAGCGACCTGAATCCCCTGATCAGCTAGTAGTGTTGCAATTTTACTGTCACTGAGTGGCTTCGCCGGATTTTCTGCGGCAACCAGTTTTTTGATCAGTGCGCGAATTGCGGTTGATGAACATTCTCCACCATTGTCTGTGCTTACGTGGCTAGAGAAAAAGTACTTCAGCTCGAATATGCCCCGAGGGGTATGCATAAACTTTTGGGTCGTGACCCGTGAGATGGTTGATTCATGCATGTCAACGGCAAGGGC
This sequence comes from Vibrio rubrogenes, assembly GCF_059641415.1. NCBI lineage: Bacteria > Pseudomonadati > Pseudomonadota > Gammaproteobacteria > Vibrionales > Vibrionaceae > Vibrio > Vibrio rubrogenes. The sequence continues at coordinate 42,595 of NZ_JCARSY010000007.1, read as the reverse complement.
GACATCATTCAGAACCATCGGTTTCATTGCTTCTTCCCCATACTCGAAGAAATCGTGCTGATGTTCAACTATACACTTGGCAACTTTGAGCAACGTCTCGTTTCGACTCTCTAAACTTTTAATTAACCATTTTGCTTCTTGTAAATTCGTTCGGATATAATTACTGTCTGCGCTATTTCCCCGTCCCAGTTCTGCGTATTGCTGGTTGATTTTTAATCTTGGCATACTGTCCGGATTGATGGTGACGACCCATTTTCCCCGGTCTTTGAAGACCGAAACATCCGGAATGACATACTCGGCATGTTCCGCGTTAATATCATTCCCGGGGCGTGGATTGAGTTCTTGAATGAGTTGCAAAGCAGCCCGTAATTCATCTTCTTTTAGCTTTGCTTCTTTTTGGATTAGTTTGTAATCCCGGTTTCCCAATTGATCTATGTGGTCAGTCAGCAGGCGTCTGGCTTCGTTGAGCCATGGTGTATCACTGGGATATGTTGCCAGTTGCAATAACAGACAGTCCTGTAGGTTCAATGATGCGACACCTAAAGGATCAAATTGCTGAATGCGTTTTCTGACTGCCTCGATTTCATCCAGCTCGATATCGTCATATTCTTCACTTTTGACACTTTCCAGAATGTCTTCAAGAGAGAGCGTCATATAGCCATAGTCGTCTATGGCATCAATGATCGCCAGAGCAATGGCTCGATCCGTGTCACTGAAGGGCGTTAAATCTAATTGCCACAGCAGGTAATCTTGTAGTGTCTGCGTGGTTTCACCCTGATAGACAGGTGTATCTTCATCAAGTGAAATACCGGTACTACCTGTATTGGCACTGTATACATCATCCCAAGTTGTATCGATTTCAAGTTCATTGCTTATTTCTGATTTTTCAATCATTTCTGAACTATCTTGTGGCTCCGGTTCGGTATCGGCCACATCAGCTGTTGCTTCTTTTAACGCTTCTGCTTTTTCTTCTTGGGAATTGATTTCATCATGTGCATCTTCAACATCAAGTAGTGGGTTGGAATCGAGTGCTTCCTGAATCTCTTGCTGGAGATCTAACGTCGAAAGTTGCAGCAATCGAATCGCTTGCTGCAACTGAGGTGTCATGGCTAACTGTTGACCTAACTTGAGTTGTAGTGACGGTTTCATTCAGTTTCGATTGCCTTATTCTGTGTTGCCGTATTCTGATGTTTGTCTGACTCAAATTCCGCTCTTACTTTAATCATAGACGGAATTGTTCACCGAGATAAACCTGTTTGACCTGCTCGTTATTGAGAACTTCTTGAGGTGTTCCTTCTGCGATTAGGTTTCCTTGGCTTACGATATAGGCTTTTTCACAAACATCCAAGGTTTCCCTGACATTATGATCAGTAATCAAAACACCGAGTCCCCGATCCCTGAGGTGTTCAATAATTTTTTTGATATCAATGACTGAGATGGGGTCAACCCCGGCAAACGGTTCATCCAACAAAATGAATTGTGGGTTGGCAGCCAGCGCCCGGGCGATTTCTACGCGGCGTCGCTCACCACCGGAGAGTGCCATCCCGGCGCTGTAGCGAATGTGTCCGATATGGAATTCTTCCAGTAAGTCTTCGAGTCTATCCTGACGCTCCTCTCGCGAAAGTTTCTCCCGGGTTTGCAACACCGCCATGATGTTGTCTTCAACCGAGAGCTTGCGGAAAATAGATGCCTCTTGTGGCAGATAACCGATACCCATGCGAGAGCGCTGGTGCATTGGCAGAACACTGATGTCTTTGTCATCAATTTGGATCGAGCCTTCATCTCGGGCAACGAGGCCGACAATCATGTAAAACGAAGTTGTCTTACCCGCACCATTCGGACCCAGCAGGCCGACAATCTGTCCGGACTCTACCTGTAGGCTGACATCAGAGACGACTTTTCTCTTTTTATAGCTTTTGGCTAAATGCTCTGCTTTTAGTATGGCCATGGTTTATTCTTTATTCGTTGCCTGCGGCTGCAGGACTGTGGATACACGCTCGTTTGAATTTCCGTCTGCAATGAGTTTTTGTGCAGAAATTTTGTAACGGATTTTGGTACTGCGGATCACACTATCATCTTGCGATAGCATCGCTTTATCCGTCATGGTCAATTGGTCCGCAGCCATTTGATAATTGAGTTTCTTGGCTTCGCCATAGAGGGTTTTCCCTTCATCGGTTAACTGAGAGAACGTGGCCAGATCACCGAAACCTTGGATTTCCTCGATCTGTCCGTTTTGAGGATTCCGAGTCACGATTAACTTGTCAGCATGGATATTAATGCTTCCTTGTTTGAGGGTTACGTTGCCCACAAAAGTAACCTGATTACTTTTTAAATCAAGTTGCTGACTATCCGAATCGATGTAAACCGGTTGTTCGGTATCTGTTGATAATGCCAAAGCGCCGCTTGAGATAAACAGGCAAGCGATCAAACTAAGGTGTGAGATTTTCATATCTACCCTGTACATGGTTATAAAGTAAGGCGTTATGATCGGCAAAATTTCCTTTCATCGCCTGACCTTGTGTTTCAAATTGTGGACCTTTCAGTAAGACGGGTGTGTCTGTCCAAAAATCACGGTTATCCAACTGCATACTGAGCTTTGCTGTTTCAAGTGACTCGAAACTGGAATCCTCAAGTAAGTTTTTACCAATCACGTTGTCGTAAAGCGTTAATATTTTATTCTTGGTCAGAATTCCCCGTTGAGCCGTCACTTTCCATTCCATGATTCGCCCGTCACGGTAAACCTGTAAAATCGGATGCTCGAATACGGTGTTGCCGCTTTTGGCATAATAATCCAAATGCGTTGATGTGATGGTATAACTTCTCACACCGTCTGCGCCATACGAAATATTTGAAAGATGTTCTCCACTAAACATCGGTAGCTCCGTATTCGGAGCTACTTGTACATTCGCTTTTCTTTCATTATCGAGCAGATAGTAAATGGACCAGCAGATAATGAAAAATAAGAGTATATAGATTGTACGAGCCAGACTCATATACTCAAACCTTTATGCATTTCCAGCTCACCCCGGGACTGTAAGATTAAATCACAGACTTCCCGTACGGCACCATGACCACCCGGAATAGTCGTGACGTAGCTGGCTCTTTTGACCAGTAATGGATGACCGTCGGCCACACAGACTTTCAACGCGACTTGTGCCATGACCGGCCAGTCAATCAAATCATCACCGATATAGGCGGTATGTTCCGGTAAAATCTGCGTTTTTTGACAAATGTCAGCATATGCGCTCACTTTATCATCTTGCCCCTGATAAATCAGTGAAATACCCAGCGCTTTCATTCGGTTTTCGACTATTTTTGAGTGCCTGCCAGTTACGACGGCAACCTCAATACCTGCATTCATCAGCGATTTTATGCCATACCCGTCCCGGGTATGAAAGGTTTTCAGTTCTTCCCCCTGATTGCCTAAATAAATCCGGCCATCGGAGAAAACACCATCCACATCACAGATGAGTAATTGGATTTGACTTGCCACTTCCCAAATGGATGAAGTCACCGGGCCATAAAGTGTTTCAACCATATCTGTCACTACATCACTCCTGCTTTCAGAAGGTCGTGCATGTTGAGAGCGCCGACCAGAAGGCCGTTATCAACCAACATCAAACCGTTGATTCGTTTTTCCTGCATTAAATTGAGCCCTTCCACCGCAAGAATGTGAGGTGATGCAGTGGTTGGGTTTCGGGTCATCACATCACTAATCTTGGCGCTGTGAATATCGACACGTTTGTCCAGAATTCGTCTGAGATCGCCATCGGTAAAAATACCGAGTAGCTTTTGCTGTTGATCGACCACTGCCGTCATGCCTAACCCTTTTTGACTGATTTCCATTAAGGCATCGCGGATTAAGGCATCAGGGCTGACGAGAGGAAGTTGATCTCCGGAATGCATAATATCACCCAGTTTGAGCAACAGCTTACGACCCAATGCGCCGCCCGGATGAGAGAGCGCAAAATCTTCCTGAGTGAATCCGCGAGCCTGTAACAGCGTAATTGCAAGAGCATCACCCATTACAAGTGTTGCCGTGGCGCTGGATGTCGGTGCCAGACCTAACGGGCACGCTTCTTCCGGGACGGAGACTTGTAAATGGAGATCAGCAAGCTTGGCCATATTGGATTGTGGATTACCGGTCATGCTGATAATACGGATCGAGCGACGTTTCAATACCGGATAAAGTGGGAGTATCTCTGATGATTCACCTGAATAAGAGATCGCAATCACGATGTCTCCTTCGGAGATCATACCGAGATCCCCGTGTGCAGCCTCACCCGGATGAACAAAGAAAGACGGGGTTCCGGTGCTGGCGAAGGTTGCCGCCATTTTCTTACCGATATGACCAGACTTACCCATACCCATGACGATAACTTTACCCGTCGTATTACTCAGGATCATGTCGCAGGCTTGACAGAAATGCTCGTCAATGTATTGTTCTATTTGTTGTAAACATTTGATTTCTATGTCTAAAACCTGTTTTGCTGATTGAGTATAGTTTAGTTGTGGCATCCTCAACTCCGTTCTCTCTTGCTAAGCGCCCATATTCATGAATAAATAAGTCTGATAGACAATAAATATAACGAATAGAATAAACCCTTCGATTCTGTTAATGCTCCGGGATTTTCCTAACGCCATGACGACTAAGAGCAGAGAAAGCCCCAACATGACCCAAAAATCTCGTCCCATGGCATATTCGCTGATGACTGAAGGGTTCAGAATCCCGGGGAGCCCCATCACTGCCAGAATGTTGAACACATTCGAACCGATAATATTACCCACGGCCATATCATCTTCACCTTTAAGTACCCCAGCCAGAGAGGCTGCGAGTTCTGGCAGGCTAGTCCCGATCGCAATAATCGTCAGACCGATGACGAGATCACTCATGCCAAAGTATTTTGCAATGATGACGGCATTATTTACGAGAAGCTCTGCAGACAGTGGTAGCAGGATCAGGCCGACAATGACCCAGAATATTGCTACTTTGCTATTGACGCCTTCTGGTACTTCTGACTCCTGCTCAGCCAGCAGCCGGTCTTTTTGATTGCTTTCACTGCGGCTGATTTTGAGCATTGCCAGAATGAATATGGCAAACACAACAAAGAGCAAGACGCCTTCATAGAAACCAAGGTGCCCATCCCAGAGAATCACACCGGATAATAATGTGACTCCAATCATAAACGGAAGTTCTCTGCGCAGCAGTTCTGAGTTAATGGATAATGGTTTAATCAGTGCTGTGATACCCAGAATTAAGGCGATATTGGCAATATTAGAGCCCAGTATGTTACCGACAGCGGTATCGGTTTTATTAGCGAGCGCTGCCGTTGCAGAGACCATCATCTCTGGCGCTGATGAGCCCATTGCAATGATCGTCATACCGATCACCAACGGTGAAATCCCAACATTGCGTGCCAGTGCTGCAGAGCCAAAAACCAACCGGTCTGCACTCCATACCAGTAAGATGAGTCCGACAATCAATAAAGCAACAGCTGTAAGCATGTGTATTCCTAGTGGGTAAAGATAAAATATTTAACCGTCGATTTTGACGTTTTGGCTTGCAAAAGAAAAGTGAAACCGCTTCATTTATCCATCAAAAGGTTGCAAATTTAGATTTATTTCTCTTTTAGAGTGAATTCAAAATGTTGCTCAGCAAACCATGTCAGTGACCGGATGGTATTCTCTATCGATATTTGTCGGACACCTGTAAGCGCGCTGACAAAGGAGGAGCATATTACCATCAAAATGGGAAATAGGGATGTCAAACTGGTTCGGACAGTACGTTTTTTCGACAAGGCGAATGTGTCGGAGTTTGATGCGGAAAAGTAAGTCAATGCTTCTTGCGCCAGTGATGGTATGATAGAACTCGTCTGGCGTGATTCTCTGTACTGATGTTTTAGAAGGCATCACGGGAGCAGCAGCATCATGATGCAGAGCTTTAAATTTTTGAAATTATATTTATGATTGCGTTTTTTGTTCATGACGGAGACGTGACGAACAATTGAACATAGGAAAGGAACGATAGGCTGTGTATGTCCGAGTCTGATCTGGTAACGATTAACAATCTGACGTTTTCTCGTGGTGACAGAAAGATTTTTGATGATGTGTCACTCCATGTCCCACAGGGAAAGGTCACCGCGATTATGGGGCCTTCCGGTATCGGGAAAACGACCTTGCTCCGTCTGATTGGTGGGCAACTTCTGCCTGAATCCGGAGAAATCTGGTTTGATGGAGTAAATATCCCTGCTTTGGGGCGAAACAAGCTTTATCAGGCGCGCAAGAAAATGAGTATGTTGTTTCAGTCCGGTGCGTTATTTACCGATCTGAACGTATACGATAATGTGGCATTCCCGCTACGGGAGCATACCGAATTGAGTGAAACATTCATTCGAACACTAGTATTGCTCAAACTCGAAGCGGTCGGTTTACGAGGCGCGGCTTATCTGATGCCGAGTGAATTATCCGGTGGGATGGCGCGTCGTGCGGCACTTGCCCGGGCAATCGCACTGGATCCTGAGTTGATTATGTTTGACGAGCCATTCGTCGGACAGGATCCAATGACGATGGGAGTCTTGGTTGAACTAATTCGTCATCTGAATCAAGCCTTGGGAATCACGTCTATTGTTGTTTCTCATGATGTTCCGGAAGTGATGAGTATTGCGGATTGGGTGTATATTCTGGCCGACGGAAAAATTATTGCGAAAGGCACGCCTGAGTCATTACTCCAGAACAATGATCCACGAGTCAGACAGTTTTTACAGGGTGAAGCTGACGGGCCGGTTCCTTTCCGCTATCCTGCGCCGTCACTTGAGAAGGACCTATTTCATGTTGGCTAGTTTTATTCAGTTTGCCGTTCAGACCGGGCGGAGAACCTTTGATATTTGTGAAGCATTTGGTCGTGCGACATTTATGTTGCTTGGTGCTTTAATGAGTCGGCCTCATCCGGTGAAAAATTTTCCGCTGTTGATCAAGCAAATCTACAGTGTCGGCGTGTTATCCATGGCCATTATCATTGTGTCGGGATTGTTTATCGGCATGGTTGTGAGTTTGCAGGGCTATGTCATTCTGGTCGATTATGGGGCAGAAGGCAGTTTGGGAACACTGGTTTCACTATCGTTGTTACGTGAATTAGGGCCGGTTGTGACCGCATTACTATTTGCCGGACGAGCAGGCTCGGCACTGACGGCTGAAATTGGTTTGATGAAAGCCACCGAGCAGTTGTCGAGTCTTGAAATGATGGCCATTGATCCATTGAAACGCGTTATCGCACCTCGGTTTTGGGCCGGTGTGATTTCGATGCCTGTATTGGCGATGATCTTTATGGCTGTCGGCATTTGGGGAGGACAGTTGGTTGGTGTGGACTGGAAAGGGATTGATGATGGCAGTTTTTGGTCAACGATTCAGGCAACCGTCGAGTTAGGTCATGATATTGGTAACAGTATGGTGAAGTGCTTTGCGTTTGCTTTTACCATCGTATGGATTGCCCTGTTTAATGGGTATGATGCGATACCAACTTCTGAAGGTATCAGCCGAGCGACAACGAAAACAGTCGTTTATTCGTCTCTCGCTGTTTTAGGTCTTGATTTTGTTTTAACTGCACTGATGTTTGGGAACTAAACATGCAACAAACACGAACAATAGAATTTTGGGTGGGCACTTTCGTTATTGCCGGAATTTGCGCAATTTTGGTGATGATCTTTCAAGTTGCTGATGTAAAAGGTCTGGGAGCGGATGATAGTTATCAACTGACTGCGGAGTTTGACAATATCGGTAGTCTGAAAGTTCGTTCTCCCGTCAAAGTTGGCGGTGTGGTTATCGGTCGGGTTTCTGAAATCAGTCTGGATCCGGAATCATTAAAGCCAATGGTAAAATTGTCAATCAGCAGCCAATATAAAGAATTTCCCGCGACATCCAGTCTTCAGATTTTGACATCCGGGTTGATTGGTGAACAGTATATTAGTTTGGTGCCCGGATTTGTCTGGGGAGATGAAACTGAGTTACTGGGCAATGGTGACAAGGTTGAAGATACTAAGTCTGCATTAGTGTTGGAAAATCTGATTGGGCAGTTCCTCTATCGGAGTGGTAATTCCGCTGATGATAAGAAAAGTCAGGCAGACACGAAGGAGTAAGGGATGTTAATGCGCTATATGATGCTACTGGTAGTTTTATTCTGTTCGATGACCGGTCAGGCGAAAACCATTGATATGCACAATCCTTATCAGATGATGAAGCAGGTGTCAGAAAAGACGTTTCAGCGTTTGAAATCTGAGCAAAGTAAGATTCATCAAGATCCGAACTATCTGAAAGTGATCGTAAAAGATGAGTTGATGCCTTATGTCAATTATCAGTACGCGGCGTTAAAACTGTTAGGCCCTTACCTGAAAGGTGCCAAGAAGGATGATGTGCTGGCATTTATCGATGCATTTCAAGGCTATCTCATTAGTAGTTATGCGCAGGTTTTAACGCAATACAGTGATCAAGAAATTACATTTGGACCGGAGCCAAAAATCGATACAACAGACCGGATTACAACTGTGATGGTCAATATTATCGATACACCGAATCCTGATATTAAACTTGAGTTTCAACTGAGAAAATCGAAGTCAGGCGAATGGCAGGCTTTCGATATGATCGCTGAAGGTATCAGTATGCTATCCAGTAAACGTTCGGAGTGGAGTGGTAAAATTAATAGCGATGGTATATTAGCTGTGGCAAACGAGTTGAAAACACTCTCTCAGCAACCGATAACAATTGAGAAAAAGTCATGACACATCCTCAGTGGCATCCGCTTGAACAAGGCAATATTGAGTTGAGTGGTGCGCTGGATCGAGAAACTGTCCCCGGACTATGGCAGTTTCTGCAGCAGTGGCAACCGACTCATAAGCAAATCATGCTTTCACTCGAAAATGTGGTGCGGGTCGATTCCGCAGGCATGGTGTTGCTGATTCATTTAATAGAACATGCAAAAAAGCGAAACTGCCATATAATGCTCAGTTTCGTGCCAGAGCAACTTCACATGTTATTTCAGTTAAGTAACATTGAGTCGCTCGTAACAGACCATATTTCAGAATAAGTAATTAGGGGTAGATAGTGGATAGTGCACAAGTACAAGAGATTTTAGATGAGGCACTTCATCTTCACGAAATCCATGTTAAAGGGGAAGGCAGCCATTTTGAAGTGATCGCAGTTGATGAATGCTTCAATGGAATGAGCCGAGTGAAGAAACAGCAATTTATCTACGCCCCTTTAATGGCATATATTCAGCGTAATGAAATTCATGCCGTTTCCATCAAAGCCTACACCCCGGTAGAATGGAAACGCGATAAAAAACTGATGTCTTTGTAAGGTTGATTCATGGAAAAATTTCGAGTAACCGGAGCAAATCGACCTTTACAGGGCGAAGTGGTTATTTCCGGGGCCAAAAATGCAGCGCTTCCGATTCTGTTTGCATCGATTCTGGCTCAAGAACCAGTTGAAGTCGCCAATGTTCCCCATCTGCGTGACATTGATACGACCATGGCTTTATTGCAGCAATTAGGTGCAAAAGTTGAAAGAAATGGTTCAGTGCACGTTGATCCTAGCCGTATCAATCAATACTGTGCACCTTATGATTTGGTCAAAACGATGCGCGCCTCCATTTGGGCATTGGGCCCACTGGTTGCCCGTTTTGGTCAAGGACAGGTTTCTCTGCCAGGCGGTTGTGCGATTGGTGCGCGTCCTGTCGATTTACATATTCAGGGGCTGGAGCAACTGGGTGCTAAAATCGTGTTGGAAGACGGTTATGTGAAAGCGACTGTGGATGGCCGTTTGCAAGGCGTGCACATTGTCATGGATAAAGTGAGTGTCGGTGCGACGATCACGGTGATGTGTGCAGCAACATTAGCCGAAGGCGTGACCGTTTTAGATAATGCCGCGCGTGAGCCGGAAATTGTCGATACTGCCATGTTTTTGAACACATTGGGGGCGAAAATTTCCGGTGCAGGCACAGATACGATCACCATTGAAGGGGTTGAACGGTTAGGGGGCGGTAAACATACCGTTGTGGCTGACCGGATTGAAACTGGTACATTTCTGGTGGCAGCAGCCGTTTCTGGTGGTAAGGTCGTTTGCCGCAACACTCATGCGCATCTGCTTGAGTCTGTCTTAGCGAAATTGGAAGAAGCCGGTGCATTGATTGAAATTGGTGACGACTGGATTTCGCTGGATATGACGGGACGAACACTGAAAGCGGTATCGGTCCGGACGGCACCACACCCAGGGTTTCCGACCGATATGCAGGCTCAGTTTACGTTACTCAATATCATAGCAAAGGGCAGTGGCGTGATTACCGAAACGATTTTTGAAAATCGATTCATGCATGTGCCCGAGTTAATGCGAATGGGAGCGAAAACGGAGATCGAAGGGAACACCGTGATCTGTGGTGATATTGATGGATTGAGTGGTGCTCAGGTCATGGCGACGGACTTACGTGCTTCAGCCAGTCTGGTTATTGCCGGATGTATTGCCAAAGGTGAAACTATCGTTGATCGAATTTATCATATTGATCGCGGCTATGAGCGTATTGAAGACAAATTGTCCTCACTGGGCGCAACGATTGAAAGGTTCAGTGACGCCGGTTAATTGATTGTCGAATTGAGTCGAAACTGAAGAAGGGTTTCGGCTTTTTTATTGTGGGGCTGGTGTTGATGGCAGCCCTGATTTAGGAGAACAGAATGATTGCACTATTACGTGTGTTTGTTGTCGTGATATTTGCGCTATTCATGTTTATCTTCGGGTGTGGCTACTGTTTATTGAGCCCTCGCAATCCGAAGCATGTTTATACATTTGGTCGATTGTTTGCTCGTATGTCCCGCCTGTTCGGGATCAAACTTGAGCTGCGCCTGCCGGAGAATGCACTTCAGCAGACGCAAAGTATTTATATTGCTAATCACCAGAGTAACTGGGATATGTTTACCGTTTCTGCGGCTGTCACACCGAGAGTGGTTACCGTCGGGAAGAAAAGTCTGGTATGGCTGCCTTTGTTCGGGCAGCTCTATTGGCTGGCGGGCAATATTTTGATTGATCGTGCCAATAAAGCCAAAGCGAAAGGCACGATTGATCAGGTGGTCGATAGTGTCAAAAATAACAATGTCTCGGTGTGGATGTTTCCGGAAGGAACACGCTCTCGTGGGCGAGGATTATTACCTTTTAAGGTCGGAGCGTTTCATGCTGCAATTGCCGCGGGTGTACCGATTGTACCAATTGTATGTAGCTCGACCAGTCATCTGAAATTAAACCGCTGGAATAATGGTCATGTCATCGTTGAGATGATGGCACCGATTCCGACTGAAGGCTTGCAAAAAGAAGACGTTCGTCGCTTGGCGAAAGAGTGTCATAAAGTGATGAAAGAGAAGCTTGAATCGTTGGATCAAGAGGTTTCTGTTTTAAATCAGGGGCGAGGATCAGTGATTAACTGATACGAACTGGTTTACCGCGCTTATGAAAAAGGTTGATAGCAATATCAACCTTTTTCTTTCTAGCGGCGTGCGCATCAGTCAGTGTATCAAGCCAAACCAAACACACTTCAAATCGGCTTAACGGACAGCGATGGCTTCAATTTCAATGCCAACATCTTTGGGCAGGCGTGCGACTTCAACGCAAGAGCGAGCCGGATAGTTTGCAACGTTGTGCTCATCGAAAAACTTGCCATACACTTCATTGACGGTCGCAAAGTCACCGAGATCTTTGACAAAAACAGTCATCTTCACAATATTGGCGACCGTTAAACCAGCAGACTCAATGATGGCTTTGACGTTTTCCAGAGACTGACGGGCTTGCGCTGCAATTTCAACCGGTACTTCGCCTGTGACCGGGTTAACCGGGATTTGTCCGGACGTCATGATGAGATTACCCAAATCAACACCTTGAACGTATGGCCCGATAGCTACCGGCGCTGATTCTGTATGAATTACTTTTGTCATTGTTTTCTATCCATTACATGTTGCTTCTTCAGAAAGGTCAGTTTGCCTTGATTCAGAGCGGAGGTAAAGCTTCAATCCTCCGGGGGAATTTAAGTTCGCTCTGTGACGATTTCTCTTGAGAAAACCTTTTCGCAATACTTACATTTCAACCGAATATCCTGTTTCTTCTCCACAATGCTAAAACTACTTTCTACGGGTTCATCATGGGAGATACAGTTGGTGTTCGGGCAGGCAAAGACATTATTCACGCGTTGTGGCAGTTTCAACGCGAGTTTTTTCACAACCTTGTAGTTTTCAATCTGGTTGACCGTCGCATGAGGTGCATACAGCGCCAGTTTGTTGGCTTGGGATTCGTTGATGAAGACATTTTCGATCTTCAGTAAGTCTTTAATCCCTAATGCTGATGAAGGCAGATTCAGCCCGATAGTTACCTTCTGAGAAGATTGATGCATATCGAAAAGCTTCAACACCTTAATGCCGATTTGTGCCGGGATATGGTCGATAACGGTGCCGTTTTTAATGGCTTCTACCTGTAATTGTGAATCTTTTGGCATGATCATTTGCTCCCTTTACAGTGTTTCATTCAGCACAAGCGCAAGCAGTGCTTCGCGTGCGTAGACGCCATTTTCTGCCTGTTGGAAGAAATAAGCGTGTGGTGTTTGATCGACATCCGTGGTGATTTCATCGACGCGTGGCAGGGGATGAAGGACTTTCATATTCTCTTTTGCGTCCTGAAGTTGGGCGGCAGAAAGAATATAAGCCGAGCGAATATGCGCATATTCCGATTCATCAAAGCGTTCTTTCTGCACCCGAGTCATATAGAGAATATCCACTTGAGGAATCACACTCTCAATATCAGTATGCAGACTATACTCATGACCTGCTTCTTCCAGCTCTTCTAAGATATAGTCTGGCATAGCCAGTGCATCCGGTGCGATAAAGAAGAAACGATTGTTGTTAAATTTCGCCAGAGCCTGAGTCAGAGAGTGAACGGTACGACCATATTTCAGGTCACCGACGAACGCGATGTTGATCCCATCGAGACGTCCTTGTGTTTCGGTAATGGTAAAGAGATCGAGCAAGGTTTGGGTCGGATGTTGATTGGCACCGTCACCGGCGTTGATGACGGGGACACCGTTAGAGAATTCTGAAGCCAGACGCGCGGCACCTTCCTGTGGGTGACGCATGACAAAGGCATCTACATAAGAAGAGATGATTTGTACGGAATCCGCCAGTGTTTCGCCTTTCTTCGCCAGTGATGTATTACCACTGTTATCAAATCCAATCACGTTACCACCAATCCGTTGAATCGCGGTTTCAAAAGAGAGCCGCGTCCGTGTTGATGGTTCAAAGAAGCAACTGGCAATGACCTTATTGCGGATCAATTCCGGTTGAGGTGTTGCTTTCAGCTGACCTGCTGTGTTGACAATCAACTCTAACTCGTCACGTGTGAGTTCAGAGATTGAGATGATGTGCTTTCTATATAGCGAATTCGTCATGATCATCTTCCCTAGTATTTTCTGACAGCCATAAAAAAGCCCCCCGATCAGGGAGGCTTTCAAAAATAGTAACAAAGGAGAACCATAAGATGAGGCAAGTGTCTTTGCTTACCCCAATGCAGCGTTGATAAGACTGTGTTGCGGAATGACCCCGAACGCTCATGATGTTCCCTCTGAGACAAATTGCTCGGAATTATACGCTTAACTTGATTGAGTGCAAGCGATTACATCGTGTCTGCCCAGAATAAATCCCAGCCTCTGTAAGCAGAGAATGTTAAGCGCCAAGCGTTGCGACCATCACTGCTTTGATGGTGTGCATTCTGTTTTCCGCCTCATCAAACACAATCGAATAATCAGACTCAAAGACTTCTTCCGTTACTTCCAGTCCCTGCATGCGATACTTCTCAGCGATTTCTTTACCAACAACTGTTTCATCATTGTGAAATGCGGGGAGGCAATGCATAAATTTAACATGTGGATTGCCCGTGAGTTGAATGGTTTGCATGTTGATTTGGTAAGGTGTCATCAAGGCGACGCGTTCGTCCCAAGCTTCGGGTGCTTCGCCCATCGATACCCAGACATCGGTATAGAGAAAATCACACCCTTTGACACCGGTGGCAACATCTTCGGTCAACGTAATGGTTGCCCCTGTGGTCTTAGCGATTTCTTGACAGGTTTTGACAAGCGACTCTTCCGGCCAGAATGATTTAGGTGCCACAAGGCGAATATCCATTCCCATTTTAGCGGCACCGACCATCAGTGAATTACCCATGTTATTACGGGCATCGCCCAGATAGGCAAAGGAAATTTCATAGAGATGTTTACCACGGCTATGTTCTTGCATGGTGAGGAAGTCGGCCAGAATCTGCGTCGGGTGGAATTCATCAGTCAACCCGTTCCAGACGGGGACGCCGGCATAAGTTCCCAACTCTTCAACGATAGCCTGACCATAACCACGGTATTGAATACCATCATACATGCGGCCGAGAACCCGAGCGGTATCTTTCATCGACTCTTTATGGCCAATCTGCGAACCAGACGGGCCAATATAAGAAATTTGTGCGCCCTGATCATGGGCGGCTACTTCAAACGAGCAACGGGTTCTGGTGGATGATTTTTCAAAAATCAGCGCAATATTTTTGCCCAGCAGTTTTTTCTGCTCGGTACCGGCATACTTTGCTTTTTTCAAATCTGTTGCCAGATCCAGCAAAAATTGGATCTCGATTGGTGTAAAATCGAGAAGTTTGAGAAAATTGCGGTTGCGTAAATTAAAAGCCATACTTCAGTCCTGCAAGAGATCACCACTAATATGACTAGTAAACCATAGAATACCCTATAATGTGAATAAATAGTTTAAAAAAATGGCAATTTATTCATGGTCACCCACGTTTTTTCTCTTTTACTGCATATTTTTCTATAAATCCAGCCTCAGTTATTGCAAAGAGGCTATTGCTTGATTGTGGTGTATCAAGGGCAGGAGAGGGGAGTCTTTTGGCAATTGATTAACGTAACACCTTTCTATCTCTGATTGACTTTATCGAGTATCAACATCCTGTACACTAGACACGATAGCTATGAATTGGACAAATTTATATTACGCACACGTTCTATGTGTATAGTTAAAAAGGCCTTTTCATCATAAGTCAGAGTGTAATTATGTTTTTTACTTAAATAAGTTTCAATTTTATTCACTGTGTTCCAGGATAGGCTTAATCGTTGGTCAATGTCATCATATAAAGATATCTGATCATGATCAACTAGATTCTTATTAGAAAGACGTTGGGCGAAAAACTTTAAATGTGTCAGTAGGCGTTGATAATTGATATCTTGAACATTCCAATTAATATTTAAATCATATTTGATAACACTCAATATATCCTTCACTATTTCAGTCGTTTGTATAACATTTTTCATGTTATTTTCACTGGCAGCATTGACGAGATGAAGCGCAATAAAAGCGGCCTCATCTGTTGGTATGTCAAGTTCTAATGTCTTGTTGATCAATGCTAAAGCTTTTTCTCCGACGGAATATGCTAAAGGATAGAATTGCTTAATTTCCCAATAAAATTGATTACGGATAGCCATCCCTTTTCTGTAACGTAAAACAGCAAAATTAATATGGTCACAAAGAGATAAAAATAATGTATCTTGGAGCTCGATCTGTAAATCCTCACGTGCCATTTTGATCACTTGATCAGTCAGAGTAAGGTAAATGGGAGGTATCTCTGATAAAATATCAGCAAAGAAATCATGAATACCACCCTGAGATTTAAAAAAATGGCTTTCAATATCAGATTCTTGGATGAGGTCGCCTTTCTTTTTTCCCCATCCGATGCCATTTCCTAATGCAACAGATTCATTTCCATCATCTGTAATGACTAATACTGAATTGTTATTCAAAACTCGGTCAATTTTCATCATCGCACCTAAAAAATTCAACAATAATCATCCGCCCATACGATTATTGTTGATTTTACTTACCTCACATTCATTAAGGTTTATTGTTGACTATATTGTCAAGACATGTGAGGTGTTAAAGTTGATGTTTCGGGCTGTTGAACTGTGGCAACGTTAGTAATTACAAACGGTGTTACAACTTGGTAACCCGCATTGATTATCGAATCTTTATCAAATTCAATTAATAATTGCCCCTCTACGACACGATCACCTTCTTTGACATGCATCGTAAAATATTTACCTTGTAACTGTATGGTATCAATGCCGACATGAATCAAAATTTCTACACCAGTATCTGAAAGTAATCCAATTGCATGGCTGCTATTATAGGTATGAGCAATTATTCCACTTGTTGGTGCGTACACGCACCCTTCTGCCGGTATAATTGCGATGCCATCGCCGACAGCTCCAGAGGAAAATACTTTATCATCAACACTTTCCAATGCAATAACCTCACCTTTAATCGGAAGACTCATCATTTTATCGGCAACGAGCAGTTTGTCTCCGACGAGTTTTGGTAACTCATTTTTCGAAAGATTAGTAGGTGCAGATACCTCGGGTTGCTCTTTGGCTGTATTCTGAAACCCAACAATCAAAGTCAGTACAAAACTGATAACAAAAGCGATGAGACAGCCTAAAATAAATCCAGTGAAGCCCGGGCCGTAAAAAATAGGTATTGTCAGTAAGCTGACCATTCCCATAGAAATCGCAGAACTTTGAGCATAGCCGACGATGGCACCACCACAACCTGCGGCAATGACTGCACATATGAATGGTTTTTTCAGCTTCAGTGTCACACCATAGACACCGGGTTCGGTAATACCAAATAATGAAGTAATAAATGCAGCCCCCGCTAAGGCTTTCATTTTTTCATCTTTAGTTCGTACCATAACGGCTAACAAGGCGCCTGATTGTGAAAATACAGCCGGCCCGGTTGCGGCTTTAAGGTAACTTCGACCGAGAATCGATAAATCATTGATGAACAGCGTAACAAAGCCCCAATGAACGCCAAAAATAACGAAGACTTGCCAGAATGCTGCGAAGAGCGCACCAGCGATGATTGGGTTGAATTTATATATGCCAACGAAGACATTAGCCACCGATGTACTGACAGTTACACTGACAGGACCAATACACATTAAAGTCAGTGGTACCATGATTGTAACTAACAAAAACGGTGTCACTATATTACGAATACTATCATGGAATAAATCTTTTAATTTCTTCTCTAAATAGCTGGTCACCCAGATGCAAAGAATGATTGGAAGCACTGAACCTGTATATTTCATTAAAATAACAGGGATACCAAAAAACGCCACATCTTGACCGTTCTCATAGAGAGCCTGAATCGTTGGATAGATCATTGAACCTGCAATAGAGACAGAGACAAATGTATTGGCACCAAATTTTCTTGAGGATGTGATTGCTAATAGAATTGGTAAAAAATAAAAAATACTATCAGATGCAGCGGAGAGTATAATATATTCATTTTGTGTACGAGAGAGTAGATCCAGTGCCGTTAGAATAGAGAGGACCCCTTTCAGTACACCTGATGCTGCCATGGCGCCTAATAATGGTGTAAAAATAGATGAAACAACATCAACCAACTTTTCTAGTATATTTCCTTTGTTTTCTGTCGCATCATTATTTGTATTTGATTTTTTATTTTCGCTCAGGATTGATGAAATAGAACCAAATTCCATGTAGACATCTGAAACTCGATTACCAATAACAACTTGAATTTGTCCAGCAGAGTTAATTGCTGTGATAACGCCATCGAGTTCATTGAGTGCGTTCATGTTTACTTTATTTATGTCTACAATTTTAAAACGTAAACGTGTTGCGCAATGAACTAACGAAGCTACGTTACTTTCACCACCAACTTCTTGCAAAATGTTGGAAGCTAGCTCTTTAGTGTTCATAAAAATTCCTCTTAATAATAAGGTACTGAACAAATTGATATATTAAAGTCATAAATCTATGAGAGGATGGTATGGCTATGAATAAGATTTAATAGGATCGCAACATTCAATCCCAGTAATTCAAATAATTAGAGAATCTAAAGTTATCTTGTTATATGCCCTAGATATCAGGGCATATGTTAAATTATGTATTTCTATTCTTTTACGGCATAAGATGTTTATAAACATTCACCATTACTTGAGATGACTTCTTTATACCAATAAAAACTGTCTTTGCGTCTACGAATTAAAGTTCCATTTCCTTGATCATCACGATCGACATGAATAAAACCATACCGTTTTTCCATCTGTGCCGTACCGGCACTCACCAGATCGATGGGCCCCCAGCTGGTATAACCCAAAAGCCGGACACCATCTTTTATCGCTTCTTTCACTTGGATAAGATGTTGACGTAAATATTCAATCCGGTAGTCATCATGGATACTGCCATCTTTTTCAACGATATCTCGTGCGCCAAATCCATTTTCTACAATGAAAAGTGGTTTTTGGTAACGATCATACAAATCATTTAGTAAATAACGTAAACCTTCAGGATCAATTTGCCAGCCCCATTCTGATGCTTCTAGGTGGGGATTGGGAATGAGCCGAATAATATTTCCTCGAGAGCCCTCATATTTTTCTGGCTCCCAAGTAGAGCAGCCACTCATGTAATAGCTGAAGGAAACAAAGTCGACGGTATGCTGCAAATCTGCGTAATCATCTTCAGTTATATTGAGATGAATATTATTCTCACGGAAGTATCGTTGTGCCCACGCAGGATAATCACCACGAATTTGAATGTCACCAAAGAATAACCATTCTCGGTTTTCATTCTGCATTGCTAGCATATCTTTAGGATGACATGTCATTGGATAACGAAGTGCACCTAGCAGCATATTGCCAATCGAGGCATCAGGGATAATGTTGTGGCAAGCTTTTACCGCCCGGGCACTTGCGACCAACTGATGATGAATCGCTTGATAAATGCTCTGCTTATCTGGGGTTCCTTCAAGCCCTACTCCTGTAAAAGGAGAGTGGAGAGACATATTAATTTCGTTGAAAGTCAGCCAGTATTTAACCTGATTTTTATAACGCTCAAATACAGTAACAGCATACTTTTCAAAATGATCTATCGTTTTTCGATTAATCCATCCGCCTAATTTTTTTACCAGACCGTATGGCATTTCATAATGGGATAATGTGATTAAAGGCTGGATATTATATTTGGCCATCTCTGCAAATAAGTTATCATAAAACACTAACCCAGCTTCACATGGTTCAGCCTCATCCCCGTTAGGATATATTCTTGACCAGGCAATTGATGTCCGTAATACCTTAAAACCCATCTCAGCAAAAAGTTTGATGTCCTCCGGATACTGATGATAAAAATCGATCGCAATATCTTTAATGCACTCTACGTCAGCATCTCTTTGCGTTATCGCACCATGTATTCCGTCTGGTTGCATGTCTGAAGTTGAGACGCCTTTCCCATCGATGTTCCATGCGCCTTCTACTTGATTTGCGGCTACCGCCCCGCCCCATAAAAAGTTTTCTGGAAAGCCTTTCATCTCTATCTCCGATTCATTATTCTGCTTTAACTTTCTAAATCCAAAAAAAAACCTGAGATAAGCACAGTATTTAACTATGCTTATCTCAGGTTTCGCCCAAAAAGAGGTAACGTCCTTTCCTTTGTACAAATCATAAACAAATCAATAGAACAAAAAAACTGATATGACATGTTTATGTGATAACTATCACAGGGAATAATTAGCGTTTGGGCTGGCTCAACGCCATGGAACATGGAAGAGGCTCACAATCAAAGAAATGGTTGTGAGCCGTAAATATTAGAATTTAAAAGTAGGTTTCAGTGAACTCAGCCAGTGAGCTTCTTTCCACTTCATCAAAAATGAGAATAGAGCCTTTTTCATAGTTTCTATATACATTGACTGCTGCGGATAAACCGCTGGATGCAGCACTTACGAACTTGTCATCAATCTGACTTAAGTTGCCAAGTAAGATTGTCCTACAATTTTTCCCACCACGACTAAGCATTCCTTTGACTTGGGCTCGAGTCATATTCTGTGCTTCATCAATGATTAAAACCGCATTGTCGAGAGAGCGTCCTCTAAAGTAAGCCATGCTTGTAAATTCAATATTGGCCCGTTCGATGATATGTTCTACGGTTTCATGAACATTACAATCTTCACCTTCACCTGAATGCATGGATACGAGGGCATCGGTGATACCGACCATCAGCGGGAGTGATTTCTCTTTTAAATCACCGGGTAAAAAGCCCGGATCGTCATCCATAAAGTCCCGGCTTCTGACGACGACAATTTTTTTATATTGTTTGGTCTCGATCACTTGATGTAATGCAGCAGCCACGGCTAAGAAGGTTTTTCCTGAACCGGCGGGGCCAAGCATAATATTGAGATCATAGCTCGGATCGATTAATTGATTTAATGCAATCGCCTGTCTCTGATTTTTAGGGCTGATTCCCCATACTTTTCCCTGCTTTTTCGGTAGAAGTTTGGTAATGACATGTGTCGGGGTTACTTGTGTTACCACCCCGATATGATGTTCATCATCAAACCAGTACATATTTTTTTGGACTTCTTCACTAAATAAATGACGATCAAACTGATAATGATCTCCGGAGAGTTTGAAATCTTTATCTGTCTCGATTCGGTTAAATAAGTCACCCTCGAAATATTGCACTCCGGAATAAAGTAAATCGATATCTGTAATTTGGTTATCAATCGGCACATCTTCAGAGAATACGCCAATCGTTCGAGCTTTCAATCGCATATTGATATCACGGCTTACAAGCGAAACTTCTCGGCCTAGTTTTTTCTGAAGTTGGAATGCAAAGTTAATTATATGATTATCTGCATCACTACCAATACCATGACGGAGTGATTCTTCGACTTCAATATTGGTATCTACAGCTATAAATAATTTACCTCGTGTGTTAATTTCACTTGATGGTAATTCTATACCTGCTTGTAATTCTTCTGCGTTATGACCATTTACTAAATCTTCGAGCATACGTATACAGACTCGAGCATCTGCACTTACTGATTTTTCTCTACGTTCCTTTAAATTATCTAATTCTTCCAGTACCGTTAGACAAATATAAACATCATCTTGATATGCTAATAAACTTTTTGGATCGTGGACTAACGCTGAAGTATCTAAAACTCGGGGAGTGTTGGTTCTTGCTATCATAATATGCTTCCTACATATAATGGAAAGACCGATGTTTCTGCCATCATGATCGATTCAATGATTTAATCTCTGCTCGTCGAGAATAAGCACTGAGTGTTTAATAACTGTATCATTCGCATATATTGCCTGTCGGGGATCCGGTAGTTCAAAGCACGGATTGTGACTCGGCTATTCCTTGTGGTATCTCGTGAATTGTTGTGAATTCGGGGGCTTTTTTCGGGGACGGTCATTGGGATGACCACATCATGTTGCTGGAAAGGGGAAATCGTTAGAGATTCATGGCGGAAGATATCGGTATCCGAGACAAATTGTTTCCGGTCAGTATCGCCCATAAGCGTCTCCTTGCCGTCAAGCGGCTGACTGAGAAGAGATAGCTTGCCAGCATTGTCCGAGAGTCATACCAGACTGGGTTTGTATGTCTCCGCGACGTACTGCAAACCTTTTAACAAACCTGCTGAATAAACACGATGACGGAACATCGGTTGATTCGTTACAACAGAACCAGCGGTAAGTATGTGATAACTTCGTCGCCTGATTCAGCCGTTTCCTTGTATCGCATAACTATTAAGTTCTAGAAGTTATACTCATTTGTATACCGAATGGTGTAAGTATAGCAATCAATTAGTTTACAAATGACATCATTTTTTTACATTTTTATGTCAGCGCCCAACTCTGTGGATTTCACGTGACCTGTATCACAGCATCAAGTAAGATGAGCCCCCATTTTCTGCACCTAGCTGGAATCACAGTCATAATGATACGGGTTAGTGAGAGGCAGACTTTAGTAATACTTTGATCAAAATGAGGTGGTTGATTCATGGCTTTTGCGTTGGGGCAACGTTGGATAAGTGATACAGAAAGCGATTTAGGACTAGGCACAGTGGTGGCATTAGATGACAGAACAGTCACATTAATGTTTGCTGCATCAGAAGAGAATCGTGTTTATGCACGCCACGATGCACCGGTCACCCGAGTTATTTTTCATGCTGGGGATACAGTCGATTGCCAAGAAGGATGGACGTTGCTGATTGAGCAGGTGAACGAAGAGGATGGGGTACTCACTTATATCGGTACGCGTCAGGATACGCAGGAAGCACAGGTTGAATTGCGAGAAATATTTTTAAGCCACCAAATTCGATTTAACAAACCTCAAGATAAGCTATTTGCCGGTCAGATTGATCGGATGGACAACTTCGTATTGCGCTACCGCGCATTACTCAATCAGCATCAACAGCATAAAAGCCCAATGCGCGGACTTTGTGGTGGGCGTGTCGGTTTGATTGCTCACCAGCTATATATTGCTCATGAAGTCGGGCAACGTCATGCCCCCCGCGTCCTGCTGGCTGATGAAGTGGGATTGGGGAAAACGATTGAAGCGGGGATGATCATCCACCAACAAGTGTTGTCGGGTCGAGCGGAAAGGATTCTGATTGTTGTCCCTGAAACTCTCCAATATCAGTGGCTGGTTGAAATGATGCGTCGTTTTAACCTGCACTTTTCTATTTTTGATGAAGAGCGCTGTATCGAGTCACAGAGTGAGGCTGAAAATCCGTTTGAGACTCAGCAGTATATACTTTGTTCTCTTGATTTCCTTCGCCAATATCCTCATCGTTTTGAGCAAGCGAAAGCGGCAAGCTGGGATTTGATGGTTGTTGATGAAGCGCATCATTTGGCTTGGGAGGTTGATCAGCCTAGTCCTGAGTACCAGATCGTTGAGACGCTGGCACAACAGATTTCCAGCGTTCTGTTATTGACCGCAACTCCGGAGCAGCTCGGCCGGGAAAGCCATTTTGCCCGCTTACGCTTGTTAGATCCGGATCGTTTTTATGACTTTGAGGCGTTCATTCAAGAAGAAGCGTCTTATGAACCGGTGGCTGAAGCGGTTTCTGCACTGGCTGAAGACCGGGCGTTATCCAATGAATCGAAAAATCATATTGTGGAATTGCTTTCTGAGCAGGATGTTGAGCCGCTTTTCCGGATTATTGACGGCAATACCAGCCATGAAGATAAAGTCAGTGCGAGAGAAGAATTAATCGGCAACCTGATGGACCGTCATGGGACCGGACGAGTGCTGTTTCGTAATACGCGTGCGTCTATTCAGGGATTTCCACAGCGTTGCGTCAATCTGATTCCGCTGGCACAGCCACAGGAATATATGGACTTTATCGAACAATATATTGCTTCGCTTGACGCAGACCACCGCCTGAAAATCGAAAGCGGTATGTATCCGGAGAATGCGTATCATGCTCAGGCGCATAGTTCGCAGGTGTGGTGGATGTTTGATCCGCGTATAAACTGGCTGCTCGATAAAGTGAAGTCGAAGCGCAGTGATAAAATTTTGGTGATTGCCGCCAAGGCGGAGACCGCACTGCAGATTGAACAGGCATTGCGTGAACGCGAAGGTATCCGGGCGACGGTTTTTCATGAAGGTATGTCGATCATTGAACGCGATAAAGCCGCAGCTTATTTTGCTCAGGATGAAGGCGGAGCACAGGTGCTGGTTTGTAGTGAAATCGGTTCTGAAGGACGAAATTTCCAGTTTGCCAGCCAGTTGGTCATGTTTGATCTGCCGATGAATCCTGATCTGTTGGAACAGCGTATCGGACGTCTGGACCGGATTGGTCAAAAGCAGGATGTTGAGATTCATGTGCCTTATTTACAGGGTGCGTCACAGGAAGTGATTGCCCGTTGGTATCATGAAGGCTTGAATGCTTTCGCGGAGACTTGTCCGACGGGAAATGCTGTGTTTGAATCCTTCGCTGAGCGCTTGATGGCGCTGCTATCGTCATCAGATGATCATCAGTTGGAAGATTTGATTGCCGATGCCCGTAAGATGAATCACGACTTGAAAGCTGCGCTGGAACACGGGCGAGATCGCTTACTGGAAATGCACTCTCATGGCGGCGAAAAGGCCGAACAGATTGTCCGTGAAATTGCAGCAACAGACGGGGATACTGAACTGGTCGCTTTTGCGCTGAACCTGTTTGATACCATCGGATTGAATCAGGATGATCGCGGTGAGCATACGCTGGTGGTGACGCCTTCTGAGCATATGATGGTTCCGAGTTATCCGGGATTACCTTATGAAGGGGCGACAATTACATTTGAGCGAGAAACGGCACTCTCCCGGGAAGATATCCATTTCATGACGTGGGAACACCCGATGATTCAGGGCGGAATTGACCTGCTCCTGAGTGAGGGCGTGGGAACCTCGGCCGTTTCTTTGCTGAAAAATAAAGCATTGCCGATCGGGACGATTTTACTCGAGTTAGTTTATGTTGTGGATGCTCAGGCGCCAAAACGAAGTGGTATCGGCCGTTTCTTGCCGAAAACACCAATCCGTCTGATGCTGGATGCGCAGGGCAATGATTTGTCATCACAGGTGGCATTCGAAGGATTCAATCGTCAGCTTAGTCCGGTCAACCGCCATCTAGCCAACAAGCTGGTCACTTCTGTTCAGCAAGAGGTTCACCAACTGATTCAGAGAAGTGAAGATGTAATACAATCGAAGGTGGTGAGTATTCGACAAGCAGCACAGCAGGAGATGGAATCAGTATTGAATCGCGAACTCGAGCGTTTACAGGCGCTTAAAGCGGTCAATCCGAATATTCGTGATGAAGAGATTGAGATTCTGGCAAATCAGATCTCAGCGTTGTCGGTGCTGATTCAGCAAGCGCAGTATCAGTTGGATTCTCTGCGCTTGATCGTGGTTTCACATCAGTAAGTTGTGTTCATCTCAAGAACAAAAAAGCCATCAACTGATGGCTTTTTTGATATTCAGCGAGTACTTATTGTTTACATGATACTTATTGCTTACATGAACCATTTCCACCAGAGAAATAGAGCCAGAAAGCCAAATAGATAAATCAGCCCTGCAATCGACAGCAATTTCATTTTCGGGCCCAGTGTCAGTGATTCGGGCAATGGTGTTCTGGTGACTAAAACATAGTTGAGCAGTGCAAAGACGGGTGTCGTGACGAATGCCATGATCATGGCAAAATTCAGCATCGGCAGTAAGGCGGACTTGGCAAAAGCGAGAATGCTCAGAGATGCTACCGAAACGATAAGCATCCATGGCGTTAGATAACGATGCTTGTTCTCGTCCGTTTTCTCATCTGCCTTTTCTCGTTTTAACAGGCGTTGTGACTCTGCAATCACCCGGGAATAGCCATCGATGACGGTAATCGTACTGCCAAAAATACAGAAGAAAGCGATCACGGCAATCAGGTAACGGGCCCATTCACCGATGGTCGATGCATATAAGCTGACTAACTGGTGCGTAAATCCAATACCTGACTTGGACAACTCGGTTCCCGTGCCATGAATCAATAATGCGCCGAGGGCAAGAAAGACAATCGCCAGAATCGCAGTCCCGATATAGCCGACATTAAAATCGAACAGTGCCGATTTTGGCGTGACATGCTGCTGAGCACACTGATTTTTCAGCCAAATCGAGGTGAGGCTGGAGATTTCAATCGGTGCCGGCATCCATCCCATGGTCACAACCAGAAAGCCGATCGCCGCAAGTGTCCAGGGGGATGGATCGGGTGCGTCGGCGACGGTGGCGACCGGGTGGCCAATGGCAATCACAACCGCTGACAGGGTGGCAATGGTGAGAACGGCCATGATCATTTTCGCCAGTGAATCGAGTGCTTTGTAGTGGCCGGCAAATAAAATGATCAGACAGGTAGCGACGACAATGATCGATAAAGTCAGACTGGATAATTCAAACGGCATGAAATATCCCAACAGACTGGCACTAAAGAGCGTCAGTGCTGCCGTATTGATTACCGCTGAAATGATACTCAGCAGCATAAAAATCCACAGGTAAGGTTTGCCGAGCTGAGCATAACCATGAACCAGACATTCCCCTGTGCCCATTGTGTATTGAACACCTGCCCGGAAAAAAGGGTATTTAAAAAGGTTCACGAGCAAGATTAAGACTGCCAGTTGCCAGCCATAGATTGCACCGGCTTTGGTTGATGCCACGAGATGAGATCCACCGACGGCAGCGGCAGCCATCATAATTCCGGGACCGAGTGATTTGATCACTCTGGACAATGAAGATCCCTGCAGAGAGGGATAAGCGGCAGCATTTTCCATTCTTGTTCCTTAGTTTGAAGCAATTATTTAAAGCAATTGTGTGTAGTGATGTTGTGTCGTTTTTATTCTGTGTGTTTGCACTATTCTGTGTATTTGCACTATCGCGGGTAACGATAGACTGACAATGCACGCTATATTTTTCGTGCGTGTCTTTATTATTTTGTCAATGAAACTCATGAATATCATATTTGTCGTAGGTGTCAATTTATATATACATAAATGTTAAAAAAGAGGAACGAATCCGATAGTGGTATGAGCACTTGGTGAGGGGGAGAATCTACGATTGCGCCCATCATAAGACAGACCAATCAGACTGCATCTTGCAGTGATTTCGGTATATAATGCAGCGCGTTTTTTCTCTAGAGATGCTGATATGGCAATGACATCGTACACGCCTCCGACAACACCGTGGACGGAGATTATTTATCAAGACGAGCATATTGTGGCGGTCAATAAACCTTCCGGTTTGCTTTCTGTTCCCGGCAAAGATCCGGAACATCATGACAGTATGTGGAGTCGCTTGGTGGATGATTATCCGGAAATTCAGGTGGTCCATCGTCTGGACATGGCGACCTCCGGACTGATGCTGTTTGCCAAGAATAAACATGTAGAAAGTACATTGAAAAAACAGTTTCAGTATCGATTAACGCATAAGGTCTACTATGCGCGGGTATGGGGCAACGTTGAATCCGATGAGGGCGAAGTTGATTTGCCGTTGATCTGTGATTGGCCGAATCGTCCCCGCCAGAAAGTTTGTTTTGAAACCGGTAAGCCGTCCCGGACTTTGTTTCAGGTCGTCGCCAGAGAAACGCAGACGACGGTTGTGCGTCTTTTTCCTGTGACCGGGCGATCCCATCAGTTGCGGGTTCACATGCTTGCCATCGGTCACCCGATTGTGGGCGATGAGTTTTATGCTCCGGAAGCAGCCAAAGCGTTTGCGCCGCGACTCCATTTACATGCCGCTGAACTGAGTTTCTATCATCCCAAAAGTCATTGGTTGCGACGCATATTTGTGCCGTGTGAGTTTTATCCGGTAGCCGAAGCGATCATTTTCGAACATTTTGACCCAGAGAGAAAACTGCCGGATTATAAGAAGTTGCCGAGGCCATAGCCGCATTCCCCAACCCAGAATAAGGAGCAAAGGATGTCATTACCGCGAATCGTATTTGTTGATCGAGCCACGATCCCGAACCATATTCACTTCCCTGAGCTTCCTTTCGAACATCAGTGGGTGAGTTATGATGAGACATCACCGACACAATTACTGGAAAGAGTGCTGGATGCCGATATTCTCATTACCAATAAAGTGGTACTCAACGCTGAGTTACTCTCTCAACTTCCCAAGTTACGCTTGATTGCTGTTGCGGCAACCGGTGTGAACAATGTTGATATCGAATATTGCCGGGCGCATGACATCGCTGTCACGAATGTGCAGGGGTATGCCACGCGCTCTGTGCCTGAACATGTGATCGGTATGATATTCGCGCTACGACGGCATCTGATGGCTTATCATCATGATATTGCGCGGGGAGAGTGGCAACAGCGTCGTCAGTTCTGCTTTTTTACTCATCCAATCGGTGATGTGGCCGGTAGCACTATCGGGATTATCGGTCATGGTACGTTGGGACAAGCGACTGCTCAACTGGCCAGTGCTGTAGGGATGCAGGTTATCTTTGCCGAGCGTAAAGGTGTGTCAGTTTGCCGAGAGGGATTTTTACCGTTTGAAACAGTGTTACGTCAGGCTGATGTGGTTTCATTACACTGCCCTTTAACCGAAGAGACCCATCATTTGCTTGGTACCGATGAGTTATCCATGATGAAAGCCAACGCGATTCTGATCAATACCGGAAGAGGCGGACTTGTGGATGAAACAGCACTGGTTGAAGCGTTGATGTCCGGCGTTATTACTGCTGCCGGTGTTGATGTATTCACTCAGGAGCCAGCCGATGAGCGCAATCCACTATTGGCAAATATTGATTTACCGAATCTGTTGCTGACACCGCACATTGCCTGGGGAAGTGATTCTGCTATTCAGCAATTGGTTCAGCGATTAATGGATAATATTGCCGCATTTCATCAGGGGCAAAAACAGAACCGAATTGTTTAGTGAGTGGTGAATCTCATCACCTCAACCGAGTAATTTGGGATATTTGTGCACTATTTTTTGGCAAGACGTCTCATATTCATGCGCTTGTCACGCAGACGCGTGCAGAATATTCGCATTGTTGATAATATTGCTACTTTATATCATGTACCCGAATTATCGTTATGGTGATTCGGATATATATTGAATGTAACGTCAGGATTGACTCATGAACGAAAATAATACTGTGAATCCTCTCCGTTTTAATGGGCGGACCGGGGAGTTTTTTGGCATTTGGATTGTGAATATTTTGCTCTCCGTACTGACATTGGGAATCTATTCGGCTTGGGCCAAAGTGAGAACCAAACGTTATTTCTATGGGAATACATATCTCGCCGAAGATAATTTTGAATATCACGGCACCCCCAAACAAATTCTCAAAGGGCGTGCGGTTGCCATGCTGTGTTTATTAATTTGGGTGATGCTCAGTTCTGTCTCTGAAGTCGCATCTGCTGCCTTATTAATTTTATTTTACGCGGTGTTACCTTGGATGATGTGGAGTAATGTCCGCTTTGATTCTGCAATGACCAGTTATCGAAATACTCACTTTTCTTTTGCAGGTTCACTCAAACAAGCTTATCTCACCTTTATGGGACGCAGCATTGTTGCCATTCTCGCTTTTATTCTGGGGATTGCTGGTATTTCGTTGATCGCGCAGATGAGCCAGAGTGTGGTGATGATTGTGATCATGGTGATTGCTTTTATTGCGCTGTGTGCATTTATTCAGGCATGGGTGATGACCGGAGTATGGCGCTATTTTATGAATGGCTACCGATACGGGAATGCGAATTTTTCCGCGGTACTGGCCAGTAAAAAACTCTTTTTCATCAATTTGGGTGCTATCGGAATTTTTATTGGCGGCGCGCTGATTCTATCCGTGTTTATCGGTATTTTCTTTTATTCAATGGTGATGAATATCATCATGAATATGGACAACTTAATGTATTCGATGAACGACAGCATGCTCGCAGGTATTATCTTTGGATACCTGTTATTTATTGTGTTAGGGATGATTTCCGCTGCGTATATGAGTGTCCGGATTAGAAATTACGTTTTTTCCCAAACGTCTGTTTCATTGGATGAGCAGTCAATTGCACTCAATTCCAGCTTCTCTGTATTGCAATACGTTGGTCTGTTATTGACGAACATGCTGGGGTTAGTTTTCACGTTAGGGTTAGCCCATCCGTGGGTGAAAGTTCGTATGGCGAGATATTCAGCCGAGCAGACTCAGGTGATCGGCAATTTAGATATGATTGAGGCGGTGGATCAAGATTCCGATGTGCGTTCAGCGTTGGGAGATGAGCTGGTACAGGCCTTTGATATCAATTTAGGGATTGGATAATGCGAGTGGAAGGGGCGGCTTATCCGCCCCGTTTATCACAGCGGTGCGCTGCGGATATCGAAATCTCCGGAGAACAGATCGAACTGCATTGTGATAACGAGTTGGTCAGTCAGACTTCGTTTGAGCAGCTGACGCTGAGTGATAGTGTTGGCAATCTCCCAGTTCGGGTCTCTTTTCCCGATGGATGGGTTTTTGTCCCTGAGCGGAATGAAGATATCGACTGTTTGTTGCAAAAGAAGGGCAAGAAATCGCTCAGAATCCGCCAGATTGAATCTAACCTATGGTTGATTTTGGTTAGTATTGTTTTCTGTATTGCGATGCTGTTTGCCGGTTATCGTTATGGGATTCCATGGTTCAGTCATCATGCGGCCCGAATGCTACCCGAGCGTGTGCCAGTCTTCGTCGGAGAAAAAATTCTCGACCAGTTGGGGGAACAGTTTGAAACGAGCCATATTCCGGCTAAGCAGCAACAAGCGATTAGACAGCGAGTCGCTTTACTCCAACAGCAACTCCCACCGATGCCTTTCCCGGTACAGATTGAGTTTCGCGACAGTGAAATCGCCAACGCATTCGCGTTGCCCGGAGGTAAGATCGTACTCCTTGATCCTTTGGTTGAACTTGCCCGGAACGATCAGCAACTCGATGGGGTGATTTTGCATGAAATGGGGCATGTTTATCATCGCCATATGATGGAACGGTTGGTTGAATCGAGTTTAATGGCGGTCGTGGTGGCTTCGTTAACCGGAGATACATCGGGTGTTGTGCATCAGATGATCGGTGCCGGCGTCTTTGTGATGAATACCGGCTTATCGCGTGACATGGAGCGTCAGGCCGATCAGTTTGCCAAACAGGCAATGTTGAAAATCTATCATACCAGTGAGCCAATGGCCGAGATGTTTGAGTTGCTTCAGCAGCAGCAAATGCAACATATGCCGGACTGGTTGAGTTCGCATCCTAATTTTTCTGAACGGATTGAATCGATGCGCAAGCCATAGGGAACACCCTCGACAACTCAAGTGATCGTTGATGACAACCCATTGATAAAGGCTATAAAAAAACAGCGGCAATGCCGCTGTTTTTGTGTCTGGAGTCGTAGCGGAGATTACAGCGCTGCAATCGTCGTTTGTTGCTCTGCCAGTTTCACCAATGCTTCTTGATAGCCTGCGAGTTTTTCCCGCTCTTTGGCAACAACTGCTTCAGGTGCTTTGGCGACAAAACCTTCGTTACCAAGCTTGCCTTCAATCCGTTTGATTTCACCTTGCGTTCTGGCGATCTCTTTGGCGAGACGATCCAGTTCCGCAGCTTTATCGATCAACCCGGCCATCGGAATCATCAGTTCAGATTTGCCGACTAATGCCGTCGCACAGGCTGGTGTTTCTTCATCCGCGTTTAAGACGCGTACATCTGCCAGTTTTGCCAGAGCGGTTAAGACTTGTTGGTTGGCAGCGAGACGAGCTGCATCATTCGCATCAGTAGCCTTGAGCATGACAGACAACGGTTTACCCGGATTAATATCATACTCGGCACGCAGGTTACGAATACTGGTAATAAAGGCTTTTACCCATTCAATGTCATCCAGCGCTTTCTGATGGAAGTTCGCTTCATCATACTGTGGCAGCGCCTGCAACATGATGGTCTCCCCTTCAATACCCGCAACAAGCGGTTTGATGCTCTTCCAAATAGTTTCAGTAATGTAAGGAATCACCGGATGAGCGAGACGCAGGGTTTTTTCCAAGACGGTAATCAGGGTACGGCGGGTTGCACGTTGCTGATTTTCAGTCCCTTTCCACAAGATTGGTTTGGTCAGTTCCAGATACCAGTCGCAGAATTGGTTCCAAATAAACTCGTATAGTGTATTCGCTGCCATATCAAGCCGGAAGTTATCGATATGGAGGTTAAAGTTTTTGGCTGCCAGCTCAAACTGAGACTCGATCCATTGATCGGCCAGTGAATATTCAAGCTGCGCATCCGGTGCGAATCCACAATCCTGATCTTCGGTATTCATCAGCACGTAACGGCTGGCATTCCAGAGTTTGTTACAGAAGTTCCGGTAACCTTCAAGACGTTTCATATCCCAATTGATATCTCGTCCGGTTGATGCCATGGCTGCCAGCGTGAAACGCAGTGCATCTGTGCCATAAGCTTCTATCCCATTTTCGAAAGTCTTGCGGGTATTCTGCTCGATTTTGCTTGCCAGTTGGGGCTGCATCATATTGCCAGTCCGCTTGGTGACCAGCGATTCAAGGTCAATCCCGTCGATCATATCGATAGGATCCAAAACATTCCCTTTGGACTTCGACATTTTATCGCCGTTTTCATCCCGAATCAGTCCGGTAACATAGACGGTTTTAAACGGTACCTGTGGTTTGCCGTTTTCATCTTTCATGAAGTGCATCGTCATCATGATCATCCGGGCAACCCAGAAGAAAATAATATCGAAGCCTGTCACCAGTACATCCGACGGATGATACATTTTGAGTTCAGGGGTTTGTTCCGGCCATCCCAGAGTACCGAAGGTCCACAGTGCAGAAGAGAACCACGTATCCAGCACGTCTTCATCCTGATGAAGCGCTACATCAGCAGCGAGCGAATGTTTGCTGCGTACTTCTTCTTCATGACGACCAACGTAAACGTTCCCCTGATCGTCGTACCATGCCGGAATGCGATGCCCCCACCACAGCTGGCGTGAAATGCACCAGTCCTGAATGTCGCGCATCCAAGAGAAGTACATGTTCTCGTACTGTTTGGGGACAAACTGAATTTCACCATCTTCAACCGCTTTGGTTGCAACATCTGCCAACGGTGCTGTACGAACATACCACTGATCGGTCAGCATCGGTTCGATTACGACACCGCCCCGATCGCCATATGGGATCGTTAAATCATGATCTTTGATTTCTTCGAGCAAACCGAGTGACTCAAATTCAGCTACGATCAGCTTACGGGCAGCAAATCGCTCAACACCTTGATATTTCTCCGGTAACTCACATGGATAATCTTCGCTGGCTTCCCCTTTGCTGGTAAAGACTTCAGCTTCTTGGCGGATATTGGCATCGAAAGTAAAAATGTTGATCATCGGCAGGTTGTGGCGCTTGCCGACTTCATAGTCATTGAAGTCATGCGCTGGGGTAATTTTTACACAGCCCGTCCCTTTTTCCATATCGGCATGTTCATCACCGATGATCGGAATACGACGATTGACGATCGGCAGTATAATCTGCTTGCCAATCAGATCCTGATAACGCGGATCTTCGGGATTGACTGCAACACCAGTATCTCCCAGCATGGTTTCAGGACGTGTTGTTGCCACTACGATGTAGTCTTTGCCGTCTGCTGTTTTCACGCCATCGGCTAATGGATAGCGGAAGTGCCACATATGGCCTTTCTTATCTTTATTTTCAACTTCTAAATCGGAGATGGCCGTATGCAGTTTCGGATCCCAGTTGACCAGACGTTTACCCCGATAGATTAAGTCTTCTTCATACAGTCGGATAAAGACTTCCTGAACCGCAGCGTAAAAGCCTTTGTCCATGGTAAAGCGTTCACGATCCCAATCGACAGAAGCGCCTAAACGACGAAGCTGTTGCGTGATGGTTCCGCCGGATTCACCTTTCCATTCCCAGATCTTGTCGATGAAGGCATCCCGGCCGTAATCGTGTTTGGTTTTACCTTCTTCTGCAGCGATTTTGCGTTCGACAACCATCTGCGTTGCAATACCAGCATGATCAGTTCCGACTTGCCAGAGGGTATTTTTACCCTTCATACGCTGGCAACGGATCAGGGTATCCATGATGGTATCTTGGAAGGCATGACCCATATGCAGGCTACCTGTGACGTTCGGTGGCGGAATCATAATGCTATAAGATGCTTTTGATGTGTCACCGTTAGGCTTGAAATAGCCTTGCTTTTCCCAAGTCTGATAGAGAGCTTGTTCAATTGATGTCGGGTTGTATGTCTTTTCCATAGTGCTCTTAGATGGATACTGTCTGAATTAATCGGGATTAAACGTTATGACTAAGGTCTCTGAATGCAGAAAACCTGAGCAATAATGTTTATGGGTAAGCGATTTCAATGGTCTGGAGCTTATACCCGTTTTGACGATAGATTTTATACCGTTCTCTGGCCAATTGTCTGGCATTTTTCTCGCAAGGAACGAAGTCTATCACCTCTGTAAAGCGATTCGCAAAGGTTGTGTTGTTTTCTGCCATATTTATGACGATTTGCCGGTTCCGGGACGGGGAAACCTGTGGGTAACCGATTTCAATAGGTGTACCATTTTTCGGGCCTTCTCCGACAAGGTTGTGTGCCAGAAACGTTTCAGCAGGGACTTGCCAGAAAAGCTCGGCAAGCAGTTCTGCTTCATCGCGATGATGACAGTTCAGATAGATTCTTGCCCCTTGACGCGCAAAGTATTGGGCGAGAAACAGTACATATTCCCGAAATCCTTCGGGGTGTGCCTGACGGCTATCGGGTGAAATCAGATAAAATGTGGCGGTTTTCATCGGCATGTCGGACAAACATCAAAAAATAAAGAGGGTCGGTGCGACCCTCTTCTATGCTCGGTAACCATACAGTTACTCTTCGTTCTCGATCAGTCCACTACGATTGAGTAAGAACTGAACCAGCAGTGGTACGGGGCGTCCCGTTGAGCCTTTCTGTGCACCGCTGCGCCAAGCTGTACCGGCAATATCAAGATGAGCCCAGTTATATTTTTTGGCAAACTTAGATAAGAAACATCCTGCGGTAATGGCACCGCCCGGACGACCACCAATATTCGCCATATCTGCAAACGGACTTTTCAACTGCTCTTGATATTCATCGGTAATCGGTAAGCGCCATGCCCGGTCGCTGGATTGCTCCGATGCGTTGATCAACTCATGTGCCAACGGATTGTGATTGGACATCACGCCACTGAGATGATGACCCAATGCAACAACACAAGCTCCGGTCAGCGTCGCAACATCAACCACACAATCAGGCTCAAAACGTTCGGCGTAGGTCAGTACGTCACAGAGAACCAAGCGTCCTTCTGCATCGGTATTCAACACTTCAACCGTTTGTCCGGACATTGTTGTCAGGATATCTCCGGGGCGATAGGCGTTGCTGCCCGGCATGTTTTCACATCCGGCAAGAATACCTGTCACGTTGAGTGGCAGATTTAACGCGGCAATGGCTTTCATCGTACCGAAAACCGACGCTGCGCCACACATGTCATATTTCATTTCATCCATGGCTTCACCGGGTTTCAATGAAATACCGCCAGAGTCAAAAGTCAGCCCTTTACCAATCAGGACGATGGGTTTGCTTTCTGGATCCGGATGTCCTTTATATTCGATCACCGACATCATCGATTCATTCTTAGAACCTCGTCCGACAGCAAGGTATGACGTCATACCGAGCTTTTCCATCTCTTCTTCACCGATGATTTTCGTGGTAACACTGGGGTAATCATCAGCAAGACGACGTGCCTGTGAAGCCAGATAAGCCGGGTTGGCAATATTCGGTGGCATGTTGCCGAGATCTTTACAGGCATGAATCCCCGAAGATACCGCCAGTCCATGATTGATCGCTTTCTCACCGAGGCTCAGCTCGCGTCGAGTCGGCACATTGAATACCAGCTTGCGCAGCGGACGACGTGTTTCCGGTTTGATGCTTTTAAACTGATCGAAGGTGTACAGGTTATCTTTGGTTGCTTCGACAGCCTGACGAACCTTCCAGTAGGTATCCCGACTTTTGACATGCAATTCGGTCAAGAAACATACGGCTTCCATTGAGCCTGTTTCATTCAGGGTACTAATCGTCTTCTGGATAATTTCCTTGTACTGACGTTCTCCTAACTCTCTTTCTTTCCCACAGCCAACAAGCAATACGCGTTCGGAAAGAACGCCCGGAACCTGATGCAGCAGAAGCATCTGTCCCGGTTTTCCTTCCAAATCACCGCGTCGTAGCAATGAACTGATATAGCCATCGCTGATTTTATCAAGCTGTTCAGCAACTGGAGAAAGCCGGCGTGGTTCAAATACTCCGACAACGATACATGCGCTGCGTTGCTTCTCCGGACTGCCGCTTTTTACACTAAACTCCATGCGTACTCCTACATCGTGAAGACAAATAGAACTAAATCGTAGATAATGCACTCTTACTGGCTGAACAACAGCGAAATCCGAATCATTTTTACTCAGCTTCCCGAGAGGCATAAGATTTTAAAAAATACATGTTTCAACGAAAAATTATAGTGATTCGATTAAAAAAACAAGTTTTTCATAGGTAATTTCAGTGTGATTATCGTTAGATATTTGATCCGAGAGACACTAAAAAGCCAATTGGCGATTTTTTTCATCCTCTTTTTAGTGTTTTTGAGCCAAAAATTTATCCGTGTTCTGGCGGATGCATCCGATGGAGAGATCCCAGCCAGATTGATCTTTTCAATCGTCGGATTGAATATGCCAGCGATGGGGCAGTTGATGCTGCCACTTAGCTTATACATCGGTATTTTGATTACCTTTGGCCGGCTGTATGCAGAAAGTGAAATTACGGTGATGAACGCAACCGGTATCGGTAATAAGTTTCTGGTGCGTGCGGCATTGTACCTGGCGATAATTACCGCCAGTGCGGCCGCGATTAATTCACTCTGGTTGTCTCCGTGGAGCCAAGATCGTGAAGCGTTGCTAATGGATAAACTCGCGGCTGAGAATAGTGTTGATTTACTTCAGGAAGGGCACTTCCAGCGCACACCGGACGGTTCTTCCGTTGTTTTCATCGATGATATTGAAGACAAGAAGTTACGCAATGTGTTTGTGGCGCAGCTGACACCGAAAGACTCGATACTGCCCAGTGTGATTTTTTCCGATTCGGGAAATGTAAAAGAACTCAAGGATGGTCG
Source organism: Vibrio rubrogenes (assembly GCF_059641415.1). Classification (NCBI taxonomy): domain Bacteria; kingdom Pseudomonadati; phylum Pseudomonadota; class Gammaproteobacteria; order Vibrionales; family Vibrionaceae; genus Vibrio; species Vibrio rubrogenes. The sequence goes on along the minus strand of NZ_JCARSY010000007.1, from coordinate 6,016 downwards.
TCAAATCATCAGTTTGCAGCACGGTACCCGTTATGAAGGGATTCCTACGCAGGTCAGTTATATGGTGACCAAGTTCGATGAGTATGAAGGCTTGATCGGCCAGCGCAAGGTTGAAAACCGGGGACGTGACTGGGAAGCGATCCCGACGTTGGAACTGCTGAGGAATCCCGATAGCCATGCTCAGGCTGAGTTACAGTGGCGGATTTCTCTGGTGGTTTGTATTCCACTGTTAACTATGCTGGTTGTCCCGCTGTCTGCTGTGAATCCCCGCCAAGGCCGATTTGCAAAAATGGGCCCCGCGATTTTAGTCTATCTGACTTATTTCTTAGCGATCAGTGCAACGAAATCAGCCATTGAAGATGGGGGAATTCCCCCCGGTGTCGGGATGTGGCCGTTGAATGCTGCATTGTTGGGAACCGCTCTATTCATTAACAGCCTCGATAGTGTATTTGTCCGCCGGTTGAAGGATCGGTATAGACAGAGAAAGGTAGCAAGTCGTGTTTAAGATTTTAGATTTATACATAGGCCGAACGATCATTGCGACAACCAGTTTGGTACTGGTCACTTTTGTCGGCTTATCCGGGATTATCAAGTATGTAGAGCAACTGCGAAAAGTTGGTCAGGGAAGTTATGACATGATTAAGGCATTGTATTTTGTGATGCTGAGTATTCCCCGGGATATCGAAATGTTTTTCCCGATGGCTGCTTTGCTGGGGGCTTTAATTGGTCTTGGGATGCTGGCAGCCAGCTCCGAACTTGTGGTGATGCAGGCTTCTGGTTTTTCCAAACTGGATATCGGGCTTTCGGTACTGAAAACGGCAGTGCCATTGATGATTGTAATTACCTTATTAGGACAGTGGGGAGCGCCTCAAGCGCAGAAGATGGCGCGTGATCTACGTGCATTTGCCACATCTGGCGGTCAACTGCTTTCTGTTCGCATGGGGGTTTGGGCCAGAGATACCAATGACTTTATTTTTATTAATAAAGTGAGTGATGACAAGCTTTACGGTTTGAACATCTGGCGTTTTGATGAGCACAAGAAGCTGCAAGAAGTGATTTTTGCCACCGAGGCTGATTATGAACAAAGTAATCAGCAGTGGGAAATGAAGAACGTTCATATCACCCATATGAGTGATGAAGTTGTTATCTCGAAACAGCAGTTCTCCACTTATCCGTGGCACACTTCACTTGAACCTAATAAATTAGCGGTTGTCACGGTCAAACCGGAAGAACTTTCCCTCAGTGGCCTGTATGACTACGTACATTATCTGAAAATATCTGAACAGGATTCATCCCGTTATGAGCTGGCATTATGGCGTAAAGTCACCCAGCCGATTTCGATTGCAGTGATGATGCTGATGGCGCTTTCGTTCATCTTTGGCCCGCTACGCAGTGTCACGATGGGGGCGAGGATCTTGTCAGGTGTAATTGCCGGTTTTACCTTCTATATTTCCAGTGAATTTTTTGGGCCACTGAGTTTAGTATACGGCTTCCACCCAGCAATAGGGGCTGTTGCCCCCAGTATCGTTTTCCTCTCGGTCGCGTTGGCTCTGTTGCGTCGGAAACTGTAATCTCTCTTCAGAAGAGAGCGGCTTACGCATCGTCTTTGGGGATGACATAGAGATTGGTTTTAGCCCAAATATCATGGAATCCCCGTTTCTGAGGATCGAGCGGAACGGTTAGGTTCGAGAGACCAAATCCTGAAGTAAATAAACGAATTAGTGCTTGTGTGATGGTAATGGGCGTACCATCTGCATTACTAACAATCAGCCGCCAAGCTTTCATGCCGAGCGTTTGTCCTTTTTGAGTCCAAAACCAAACAAAAAAACCGATCCAGATAATAGCCAGATAAGCGGTAAATATGGAACTCCATAATGGATGGTGTGTTAAGAAACCGCTGACATCCTTGTAGACACCGTAATTGAGCAGTCCAACGGCAACCATTGCTTCAAGCATGAGGACAATGACAGCGGCAGCAAGTATTTCCAGCACCAAAATCAGACAGGTATCGTAAACAAGCGCACCAATACGGCGGATAAAGCCTGCGGTTTGTAAGTGAGGTTGATGTGACATCGTTTATCTATCTCAGTAAAATAATTCCCGAGAGGATAGTCATTATTGCGAGGGTAAAAAAGAGGGCAAACCGAGTAAACTGGTATTTATGGTGAAATAATCAACAATCAATTGAATTTTAGCTTTTTTTCACTTTTTATTATTGCGCTGATTCATTTCTTCCGTATAATTCACCTCACTAAAGGGGTAGCCCCTGATGCCGATGTGGTGAAATTGGTAGACACGACGGATTCAAAATCCGTTGCCTTCGGGCGTGGCGGTTCAAGTCCGCCCATCGGTACCATGATTTAGATGACAAAGCCTTGACGTTCGTCGGGGCTTTGTTGTATCTGGACATCAATTATCCATTGACACAGTCAATTCCATCTCTTCCATCCCTTCTATCTGTTTTCTCCGGTTGCTTCCGGTTCGTCTGCGCCTTCAAATTCATCAGTTTAATCTATTGATTTATTTATTTTTATAATTATCAATTTGTTATATGTATGATCAAATAAAGTAAAAAAAATCACTGAGCTGGTTTAAATTAGTTGCATATGGGGTGATATTGTTATTTTCTATTTTCTCATTATGGAGGGCAATATGCGTAAGCAATTGTCATGGATTATATTATTACCGAGTATTTTCAGTGGATATACACTGGCTGAAACTGAAAATGCCCCTTATTTTAATCAATTACTCTCGGCAGATCAGGCACAGCTTAGTCAGCAAATCGCACCCATTGAGTCAGCGCAGCACCCAACCTCTGTGCCGATGGAACTCGATCTTTCCGATAAAGCGTCGCTCCTACCCCATATCGGAAAATTGGAGTCCTTAGCTGAACATGTAGCGAAAACATCGACACAAAGTTTCCAGCCATCTGCAACGGCTGAAGATGGTTTGGATACCGTTACCCCTTTATGTGACACATTAGATACGGGGAATTTATATACGCTGAGCGGTGTTCAAAAAGACGGTGTCTATTGTTATCACTTTGAAGTCAAACAGCGGTCAAAAATTATAGCTCTGTTAGTCAATCAGGCTGAAACGACCGACATGAAACTGTCCGTGCTCAAGCATGGTGCGAATGACCAGCTTTTTATTGTCGGCTCATCTGATCAACCCAGTAATGCTGATGAGGTTGTTTCAGCAGTTGTTGAACCGGGGCACTATTATTGGTACATGGAAGCGAAAGCCGCAGAGAATGCCAGCATTCAGTTTGGTGTTTCGGTCAATTCGGCAATCGATGTCTATGAGCCGAATGATTCACCGCAAACATCGACTCGGCTACCGGAATCACGTAATTTGATCGAGGGTAATCTTGATTCTGCTTCGGATGTTGATTATTACCTTTATACCGTTGACCAAGGTAAAAAAATTGATATTGAAGTTGATGATAGTGATTCGCCTAAACAGTGGCTGTTTAACTTAAGTGTCTTGAGTGGCTCTGTTGAACGTGAAGAAAACACTGCTCATTATCTCGTCACAGAAGGAACACAACTTCTCCTTCAAGTTAAACACAATCCGGAAAAAACAGCCGATACGAGCAAGCAATATCGTGTGCTGATCGGTCCGTCAGTGGCATCGATGAAATCATTCTCTGTTCAGGGTGAGCCGGATGTGGTCCGTTTGATGTTAAAAGACACTTCACACTTGCCTAATATACTTCGTGGCGGTCCGTCAGGGCTTTATTTGACCACACAGGTGTATAATCAATTAACTTGGCAGGTAGTGTTGACAGATTCTGCAGGACAACCGGCAGCAAATACGCCAGTAAATTTCTTGTATGATCTCAATGTATTTGAGTATAACTATCAAAGTGATAGTTATCGTTATCCGCTATACGAGCCGTCAGTTGTCAGTGCTTATACTGATAGCCAAGGAGTTGCTAAAGGAGCAGTCACAGTCGGGCGGAAAAACTGTGAAGTTGAATTCAAAGTGATTCAAGAGGCTTATGTTTATAATCATAAAGTGACTTACCGGACAGGTTTTGATGTGGGGGGATGGAGCGTTTGGGTCCCTGGAACCTCGATTGGTAATGTTCAAGCACCTAGCGTAACACTTGGTCATATTTGTACCCAAGATGTACTCAACGTGGACTAATATGACCTGATTTGAATAACAGCAATTATCGGTGAGTCGAAAGGGAAGCATTTGCTTCCCTTTTCTCAATTTATTTTACCACTCGTTTGACATATGAGCTCTGCTTCATTACGTCAAGATATATTTAATATTGCGATAAGAATTATTTTAACTTTTTGAGTCTTTTGTCATAAAGTAACTTTTTGCTAAATTGTTCAAGATGCTGACTAATTAATGTGAATTGATGGTCGATTGAATGCAGTTGCACACAGTTACATCTACAATGTAAAAGTCATGGATAGTTCTTACAGATAAGAGTGTTAATTCGATTGTGGCAAATATAAAAATTACAGTAGACAGATTACAGCCGGGATTACATATCCGCTTGCCCGTGAAGTGGAATGATCATCCATTTCTGCTCAACAGCTTTAAAATTAAGAACCAAGATCAGATTAATATTATTAAGCATCTTGGTATTCAACATGTTTATTTGAATCCGGCTCAAAGTGATACACAACCATTACCTTTGCAAGCCTCTGAACCCGATGGGGATAATCAAATCGATGAGTCCGCGATTGATGATGAGGCGAAAAAACTCTGGGAAGAGAAAGAAAACCGGATTGATAAGCTGAAAGCCTATCGTCGTCGTGTGGTTCGTTGTGAAAAAGAATTCGAACGTTCTCTGGCTCGAATTCGAAGTGTGATGAATAAGATTCGCAATCGTCCTCAAGATGCTGTCGATGAAGCCTCCCAATTGGTGGCGGATGTTGTGGATGAGCTGCTGGCAGAAGAAAGTGTGACTCTCCACTTGATGAATAGCAAAAGTGAGTTTGAAGATATCTACTTTCATTCATTGAACGTGTCTGTGATTGCAATGATGATTGGTCGTGTCAAAGGATTTGATGCAGAGAAGATCAAAGAGTTAGCTTTTGCTGCGCTGTTCCATGATATCGGTAAGATTAAAGTTCCGGCCGCGATTGTCCGGAAACAGACGCCACTCACTGAACCGGAAAAAAACTACCTCAAGCAACATACACGTTATGGCTCTGATATTGCCAATGGGATAGAAGGATTTCCGGAAAGCGCGAAACGGGTGATTAGCCAGCATCATGAGCTTATGGATGGTTCTGGTTATCCTGAAGGGCTGAAAGGTGATGACATTGATGAGTTAGCGCAGATTATTGCCGTTGCCAACGCTTTTGATTCATTGTGCCATGGCAATATTATGAGTGAACAGAAAATTCCGTATGCTGCGCTATCACATTTGTATAAAAACTGCCGAGATTTATACAATTTTGATAATTTAAGTATCTTAGTGAAGTTTATGGGGGTTTATCCTCCGGGTACGGTCGTACAGCTATCAAATGACATGGTCGGGTTGGTGATTTCGATTAACTCAAATGACTTACTCTATCCGAGTGTCCTGATTTATGATCCGTCAGTGCCAAGGACTGAAGCACCTATTGTGGATTTGGCAGAGAAAGAATTAACGATCGTTAATGTCATTTTACCGGCAAAACTACCGGATAAAGTGCGTGAATATTTGAACCCTCGTTCACGGATTTCGTACTTTTTTGATAATGATGATCAGTAATTATGCTTGAAAAAACAGCAAATCATAAAAAATTCTAAATCATCCCTAAAAAGTATTTGACTCTAAAATTTATCCCGTTAGAATGGCCGCCACTTCGAACGGAGAACGTTTGGAAGAATCGCTCTTTAACAATATAGACCAATCAATCTGTGTGGGCACTTGTCGATAAATATCCAAAAAGATTTTATCAATGAATCGAGTGACCAAATCAAGTTGGAAGCAGGCAACTGTTATTCAACAAGAGCACAGTCAATTCAACATTACTTATGTAATGTCACTTTTTGCTTCTGC